>NZ_JBFRKH010000015.1:0-73787 GCF_041469265.1 Shewanella sp. 10N.286.51.B2 | reverse complement strand
ACTAAAAGCTGCCGATACCAGTATCAATAACTTGGATTTACGCTGCTTTGTTTATTACTTTGTGTATTACTTGCAAGCCTAAAAACACTGCAAGGGTAAAGAGCTGCAAGCATCAATGGCATCGACTCTTAGCTGTTTAGATATTGGCTGAGAGCACTTTTAAATGGTTCACTTTAAGTGAGCCATTTTTTATCTTGATTAGGCTCATTACTCTAATTAACTTGTAATTAACATTTACACTGATTACCGTATTGAGTTCATACACTCAAAATAGTCATATTCATTCCCATGCAGCAGTCACATTTTATTCCCTATCGAAATGGTCGCCTTCATATTCGGCATATCAAAGCAAACCCTAGCTTGGCTAAAGGCATGCCAATTTTGATGTTACATGGCGCAATGTCAAATGGACGGGTATTTTACAGTGCCTCGGGCAAAGGCTTAGGTTGCTATCTTGCTAGGCAAGGTTTTGATGTGTATATACTCGATACGGCAGGCAGAGGCTTAAGTGAGCCTAAAATCAGCGCGGCCTATTCCTTAGGTCAAACCGAAGTGATTTTAGAGCAGCTGCCCCTTGCCAATGAGTTTATTTTATCGCATTCATCAGCAAGTAAAGTGCATTGGTGCGCGCACTCATGGGGCGGGGTGTTAATGGCGAGCTGTTATGTTCGCTTAGCTAAGGTGCGTACTCAAGTGGCTTCATTTGTCACCTTTGGTAGTAAAAGAACCATCAAAATTAAATCTCTGCGTAAAACCATGATGGTGGATTTATTTTGGAATCGGTTGGCGCCATTTTTGTCAAAAGTGGATGGCTATTTAGCGGCAGATAAATATCGAATGGGTATGGACAATGAAAGCCGGCAATCATTAAGGCAAACCATAGATTGGGTAAAAGGTGATTGGGTAGATTGCCATGATAACTTTGATTATGCCGCTGCAGCTAGGCAGGTGACTTGGCCGCCTTGTTGGTTTTTAGCCGCTAAAAAGGACCGCGTGTTAGGTAACCCTTCAGATGTGCAAGATATGATGGGTGAGTGTCAGATGGTGGCAGCTGAGTATACTTTACTGGCTAAACATCGCGGCTTTAAGCGGGACTACACCCATGCAGGCATGTTAACCGACAAATCCGCAGTAGATGATCATTTCCCGTTAGTGAAAAGCTGGTATGACAGTTTGGCTAAGTAGCAACTTAAAAATAAACTGCAGCGATAAGCGCTAGCTGAAGTAATACAAACCAAGTGATTGCAATATATACTCTATTAGCGCTGTCGAGATTAGTGTATCAATTTGGTTTAGCATTAGCGCACTTTTGGTTTAGCATTAGCGCACTTAGGCTAGGAGCCTTCAAGTTTTGAGCAACTCAGGTTTTGAGTCATTCAGATTTGGGGTATTTAGACTTGGTGTAACTCTGGATATCTCATTTCAACTTCAGCACTAATCTCTAACAGTTCTCCGGCTCCTAAAACCCGCCATAACTGGGCTTCAAGCTGTTTTGCTCTGTGGGAAGCATGGGTGGCAATATATTCCATTTCGCGGCGAATATAGCTCATGTCTGGCTTTTCAGTTGCGCCATAATAAACTCGTAATGCCACAAAGCGGCCAACAGTTTTAGCGTGGCGCACAAAGGCAATTTGAGCATCTCGGCTAGCGAAGTCGTTGACTAACTGAGATTGAATGTTAATTGCTCCTCTACCTTGACGAGACACCTGCAGGAATATCTCTATATATTTCAGGCCATCAATGGGCTTCATTGCTCGAACTGGATTAATAATTAGCTGCTTAAACTGGCTTTCATTAAATAATGGCGTCAAATTATAATTTAATGGTTTAGTGGAGCCAGCGGCAAATAGATGGCTAATAGCATCAGTTTTAACGCCGATCCCTAAGCATGATAGTTGCGCCGATTTTTGCGTTTTTTCTACAAAAAAGGGCACATTAGCCAGCTGTCTTAGGAGTAAGTTTTTCATGCCATCGGCTAGCTCTTTTAACTCGCCTTCACTATCTGATAATTGCTCAAGTTTATCCCGATTATGATTAATGAGTTTATTGATAAACTCAACTCCAGCATGGGGTTCGTGACCAATGTTGGCCGACAAATGCAGGGTTTGGTCATGATTACGGCTGCGGATCAATCGATATGGCAAGTTTGACAGTGATGTCTTGCCTGCAATTTGCTGCAGTTTAGGGAAACTAAGTAACACATCTGTAGGCTTTTTGAGGTTAAGATTATCTTCTAAAGCAAGCTGCAGCCCACGGGTGGATATATCATGGCTTATCCCACGGGTTTTATGGTTGTTGTGCTCAATATCTACCAAGGTTTTAAAGGCATAGCGCGCTTCTCGTCGTCGCTCGCTAAAGGGCATTGATAGACGTTTTATGCTGTTTTGTTTGAGCTTAGTTTGGTTAAACTTTTTAAGCTTATTGACGTTATCACTTGGGTTAAACCAGGTTTGATAATCGGATTGAACCTGCTCATTGGTTAAATCGATTAACTGCAGCACGTAGCTAAAGCCTGCCAGTTGTTGCTCTACTAGCGCTGAGTAGTGGGTTTCATCCCCAGGTAGCGTCGAGGTTTTATAATTCAGTTTATGGTCAATGCTTTGTTGGCTTACTTTGAACACTCGCCAACTAGTTTTGCTTGCGCCAAAGCCAAGGAATAACCCTAAGGCATCATGTTGCTTTAACTCATAAAGCGAGGCTGAAAAGTATTGGATTGTGTCGTTTGCTTGGTAGGTGAAGCAAAAAAATAAACTATGGTCACTGTCTTGTGGGTGCTTAATGAGATTGACTAAGCGATTATTGGTCAGTAAACCGGGTAGCTGATTAATCTCTTGCTCATCTTGAAAATATTGTAATGAAGCTTGGTTGCCTTGACTTAATAGCAAATGGCTAATGGTCGGTTTACCGTCATTTAAACTGATATAAATGGGGAGGTGAGCTAATAGTGGTAAATAATGGCGTTCAAACCCAAGCCCGGTTGCATTGACAATCACATCGTTGACATCCACTTTATAGCGAAAGCGGTAACTGCGGATCAGCTGGGTTAATAAGTTATCGAGCTCGTTACTTTCTCCAATACGGCATAGGCGCAATATGGCACTATCATCTTTGTGTTGTATATCGACGATTTTATAGTCGATGCCTTTTTGGAGATCGTCAAAAAAATACTCTTCGTTTAATTCAAGTAATTTAATACGCAGCGGCTTATCTTGATCAAAGCGAATGTCAGCAGGTAAGCGAACTCTCGCGCCACCGACAGATAAATCTAAGCTGGCGCCATTAACTTCGGGGCCACCTGTTTGTGAGGCTGAAATACGAATACTGTAATTCATTCGCTCTTCGCTACGATTAAAATAGCTGCCTAAAACCACCCCAGGCACAGTTAACTGGGAGGTTTGTGCTACGGGTTGCTGATTGTTTTGGCGGGCTTTTTCTTTGCGTAATTTGTGCTGGTTGAGTACATGCTCATAAACGCCAACGATATACTTATTGCGATACAGCTGCAGTGCCTCTAGCAAGGAAAGCTTTGCTGGCTCATCGAGAAAATGACGTAGTTTTCCAACCTGAACCTCTTCACATTCAAGATCGCTTTTATCACGTAAATCAATGATCCGAGTACAAATCACCGCAATGCGATTTAATTCCATTTTCAATAAAAATCGAGTCGAGTTTGATTCGTCAGCCGTAAACATTTCAAAGGCATCCTTAAAATCAGGTTCCATTAAAAGTGGCTTTAATTGCTCTATAAGCTGACTGTGCTCTTCTAAACTCATGGCTTCTTTTCTATTGAGGGCTCAGATAAAGGTGATAATTGCAGGCTCGACTGGTAATCTTATCGGCTAGCATCAGGCTTACTTTATACAAAATTAGTCTAGGTGTCTGTTAAAGCTAAAGCGATTAAGCGATTTTTGTGCCATTAGCTTAACAATTGAGCTGTGTAAATTTAATAAATTAATAAGTGCTTAAATCCCATAAGCACCAAGCTGACAAAAGTGATCTATGGCAAAAAATAAAACAGCGTATGTGTGTAATGAGTGCGGACAAGATTTTCCTCGCTGGCAAGGACAGTGCAATGCCTGCCAAGAGTGGAATACCATTTCAGAGGTGCGCATTTCGACAGTTAAATCCTCGACTAATTCTGTTGCTGGTTACGCCGGTTCTGTCGGCGGCGGCTCAAAAAAACTCCATGAAGTGGAAGAGTTTGAAGCCCAAAAAATGCTTACCGGCATTGGTGAACTTGATAGGGTCTTGTGCGGCGGCTTAACTACGGGGTCGGTCAATATTATTTCGGGTGATCCTGGTGCGGGTAAAACCACTTTACTGTCCGATTTAATTGCCCGCATGTCACAAGTTATGCCTTCATTATATTGTACTGCTGAAGAGTCACTATCGCAGTTCAAAAATCGTGTTAACCGCTTAAAGCTCAGTTATAACGAAGAGAACCTGTATTTAATGGCTGAAACCAGCGTTGAGGCGATTATTGCTGAGCTGGACGCTAAACAGGTAAAGTTTGCTGTTATCGACTCAATCCAAGCGGTGGTGTCTGAAAGCGCCAATGGCAGCCCTGGCTCGCCTTCACAAGTCAAAAGCTGCGCGCAGGCATTAACCCAGTATTGTAAGCAAAATAATGTCACCATGTTTTTAGTGGCGCACGTTAATAAAAACAATGAAACTGCCGGCCCGCAAACGCTTATTCACATTGTCGATTGTCTGACCCATATTGAATGCAATGACGGCCAAATTAGAACTCTAAGAGCCAATAAAAACCGTTTTGGTGATGTGGATACCGTGGGCATTTTTAAGATGACCGAGCGCGGTATGATAAGTGTTGATAATCCCAGTGAGATATTTCTCTCTGGCTCCACCACTGAATCACCTGGCGCGGCCATTACCTGTATCCGTAAAGGCAACCGTAACTTATTGCTCGAAATTCAATGTCTAACCACTGAGACTGAAGGCGAGTTTCCGCAGCGAGTTTGTGTTGGCTTGAACATGAACCGGATTAAAATGCTCACAGGGGTATTACGCAAACATACTCGTACCAAGATTTATCATGATACTTATTTTAATTTGGTGGGTGGTTTGAAGATTGATGAATCAGAAACCTGTATTGATTTAGCCTTGGTGACGGCATTACTCAGCAGTTTAAATGACTTTGTGGTGCCCAGAACCACCTGCATTATGGGAGAGCTAAGTTTAAATGGTGATGTTAGGCCGATTGATAGTGGTGTGCCGAGAGTAAAAGAAGCGGTGCAACATGGTTTTACCGAGGTGTATATTCCCCATCGTAACTACCATAAATCAATGGAAGGGCTAGGCGCTAAAATCCATCCGATTAAAACCATTCATGAGTTATTAGAACTGATTAACTAAATTGATTAACTAAATGGATTAACAAAACTTGTTAAGCATTAAAAAAGGAGCCAGTGGCTCCTTTTTTGTATTTACTTTATGACTCGAATCAAGCGACTAAATCAGTAAGTGTCCGCAAAGGGCGATAACGGGCAATGTCACTAGGGTACGTAAAATGAAAATCACAAATAACTCAAAGAAGTTAACTGGGATTTTACTGCCAATAAGTAATGCACCGACTTCACTCATATAGATTAATTGGGTGACAGACAAGGCTGCAATCACAAAGCGGGTTAAGTCTGACTCAATTGAACTGGCTAAAATTGAAGGTAAGAACATATCGGCAAAGCCCACCACAATTGTTGTGGAAGCAACATCGGCTTCTGGTATTTGCAGTAATTCGAGCAGTGGAATAAATGGCATACCTAGATAATTAAAAATCGGCGTATTTTCAGCTAATACCAATGCGATGGTACCAATGGCCATAACCACAGGAATAATACCAAACACCATATCAACCACGTTTTTAATGCCCTCAGTTAATAGCTGTTTAACCCCACCAGCGCGCGAAGCTTTATTCATCGCTTGCTCGAAGCCCCAAGACATTACGCCATGACCTTGTGGGATCATTTCATCATCAGGGTGACGTGGGGTGTTGTCGATATATAAATCTTTTTTCCATGATAGCGGTGGTAATTTAGGCACTACGATAGCGGCAACAAAACCAGCGAGACAAACGGTTAAGTAAAATGGCACAAATAAATGCTCAAGTTTAACTTGAGAGATAACCACTAAACTAAAAGTAATAGATACTGCTGAGAAGGTAGTACCAATTACGGCCGCCTCACGCTCGGTATAAAGACGGGTTTCATACTGCTTGTTGGTCATTAAAATACCAACACTGCCATCGCCTAACCATGATGCCATACAGTCAATGGCACTTCTTCCTGGAAGGTTGAAGATTGGACGCATTAATTTGGTCAGCATGGTACCGAAAAATTCTAATAGACCGAAGTTAAGCAGTAACGGCAGCAGCATGCCTGCAAAAATGAACACTGACAGTAGTACTGGTAATAGGTCATTGAGTACCAAGGCACCGGTATCAGCTGAGTAAATCACTTCTGAACCGATCTCTAAGTAGGTTAATACAATGAATATTGCCCCTAAGACGCGTACTAATAACCAAAATGGTGAAACATTCAGCAGCGAATGCAAAAACGGGCTCTTACGAACTAACTTTGGGTTTATTAGTTTAGTAAGCACCGACACGATTGCCATAAAGACTACGATACAGGTTACGATTAAAGGTAATATATCGGCGAATTGGTTTTGTACAAATTTTGATACGATAGCAATCGGAATGGTGATTGAGCCGTCGTAGCTAATAGGTGTCATAAACAATAACAATCCGATAAGTGACGGAATGATAAAGGTAAGTATTGTTTTGAGATTATATTTTGGTTTTTCTTGAGTCACTTTGTCTATGCCTTACCAATTAACTAAATAATCATGGTTGAGTTAATCAAACCGTCTTATGGGAAATGCTGTATGTCCATTCATAGGATATCTAAGCGAGGCAAGGTTACCTGCTTATCTATTCTAAGTAAAACTATTCACTAAAACGAATAGTTATGGGCTTTTTATGCTTATCTATATTGTATCGTTTCCCAACCGAATTGCACGGATTATTTTGTTTGTAATCATAGTGTTATGCAGTTGTTGTTGCTGTGGTGTTTTGTTATTACAATGGGTGAGTAGAACGTTGTAAGGTTGTTTGGGTCGTGCCCTCTATATTGACGTGGTTAATTGACTGAATACTAAACATTAGATGTCGATAGCGTTTTTATCAAAGGCGATTAAGTATGATAGAGCCTAATTTACAAGGAACAAGATACGCTGTGATAATAAGTAAAACGGAAAAAATTGCTCGATTAGCTTACCTGTTTGGTTTATTAGGCTTGATAGGGCTTTTTATCGGCATAGGTTTATCTGTGTTTATTGAGCATATGCAGCATGGTGATAAGTATAGTTTACTGCAATTTTCAATCAGTGAACTGGGGACTTACAACCGCTCTTCTTCTGCCTTATTGATTAATGGCGGGCTATTTTTTGGTAGCTTAAGCCTGACGATGAGTGCTTTATTTGGCCTACAAATAAACCGTACCATTACTGGTCGGTTATTTTGGCTGGCTCTTATCGTGACTTTTCTTGCCCTAGCTGCCACAGGGCTGTTTCCCCTTAATGTTTACCATTTACATATTCAAGCCGTGTCTATTTTTATTTACTTTGGCTTAATCAGTGCGCTACTGGGACTGGTTAACGGGATCATTATGCGCCAAGCCCAATATATGCTGCCATTGGTGTTTGCTGGTTTGATTGCGGTGATCCACGGCGCGATTTTAACTTGGCCATATTGGGGGGGGAGTTTAGGTGAGAACCCGCTCTCTGAAGGACTACTATTTCAAGCCATTGTGTCGCAGTCTCCTAAGCCACAAACTTGGTGGTTATCCATCTTATTTTGGCTAAGCATCATAACTACATGGCTGTGGGTTTTGAGCATTTGCCGCTGTCATTTTCTGCCCCAGGGGCAAAGTAAAGCAGATAAGCCTAAGCCAAAGGTATGACTCTTGGGCAATTGTAAGTAAGAGCCTTGTAAGTAAGAGCCTTGTAAGTAAGAGCCTTGTCAGTAGGAGACTTGTTATAAGAGCCTTGTAAGTAAAAAGACTTGTAAGCAAAGAGGCTAAAGCTTACAGCGTTATTCACTGCCTTGCATTAGCCCCGATTACTAAGGTGTTAACTAGATTTTTTGTAAACCAGCGCCGCCGAACCAATAGCCATTACAGGATTTTGTGTTAGCAAACTCGCGAGTTTTCATCGCCATATCATCTTGAGTCTCATCACTGTTTGCTAAGCGCTTTGTGAGTTCATCTGCAAGCTCAATACAGGCTAATTGGCTAGGTGATACTCTAAAGTAGTTCACCCCCATTTGCTGCATTGGCATCATTTCAGCGGTTAAATCAACAAATGAAGCCGATTGAGTTTGGATGCCATTTAATCTCAGTAAATCCTGATGCTCTTGAGTTTGCACCAAAATCCCCTTTGGGTGTTGCTGACAAATGGTCTCACAATTGTCTTTACTCAAATTAAAGTGTTTGGCAGTAAAGCAGCGCGCTGAATGCGCCAGTGGCATATAACCATGGCCCATGACTTCCACTTCAAATTGCGGCGTGTTTTCGCCCTCACCAATCACGGTTTTAAGCCATGACTTTGATAATTCAAATGGCATAGCAAAGCGTTGCATACCCATTTTATGCAAAATATCTAAGCTGGCTCTATTGTAGTTATTAATGGTTGGGCCACAAATGAACGGCAGTTTGGCCTCAGAGGCCAATTGCACGCCTGCCATATCATTGGCTTCAATAATAAACTCGCCATTATCGATATACTTTTTAAGTTCGCCAAGCTCAGATTGTGCCTCGATTAATGCCATGGTTGAAAGTACCACATTTTTGCCAGACTGCTTGAGCATAGTGGCGATGTCGAAGTAATCTTTAAATTTCATTAATCGACGTCTGCTGCAGACGGTTTCACCTAAATAAATAGTATCAACTTGGCTTTGCGCTGCCCGATGATAAAATTGTTCCGTGGTGTCTTTGTCCCAGCAATAGCTAATGGCGCCCAGTGAGATTTTCATATTGTTATTTACTGCCATTGCCGCTCGTATGCTCCTAATGTGGTGACTTGTCCTTCAGATACCTTGGCTAAGGTATGATTCCATCTGGCTTGCTCTTTAAAGGCGCTAGGATTGTTTTGATAGCTATCAATCGCTTCACGCCAAACCCGCGTTACTTGTTCTACATATGCAGGGCTGCGTTGACGGCCTTCTATTTTTAGCGATTTGATCCCAGCTTGGGCAAGTTGAGGTAATAGGCTTAAGGTATTTAAGCTGGTGGGCGACTCTAACAGGTAATCGGCTTTGGTATCCGCTTCGGCAATGTAGCGGCCTTTACAGACCACGGGGTAGCCAAGTTGTTGGTCAATACCTGTGGTATCAATCAGCACGTCATTTAGCCTAGTTAGGCATTGGTTGCCTTGCTCTTGCCATCTCACATCTTTTGCTGGCGAGCAAGACCCGCCTGTATTAGGTGATTGGCCAGTGACATAAGACGATAAATGACAACGTCCTTCAGCCATAATACACAAGCTACCAAAGGCAAATACTTCTAACTCTACCGAGCTGCATTTGGCTAGGTCACGCACTTGCTTCATTGATAACACTCTAGGTAATACCGCGCGTTCAATATTAAAATTTTGCTGATAGAAATCGAGAGCGGCTTGATTGGTGGCCGAAGCTTGCACTGAAAGGTGCAATGGCAAATGTGGATAACGGTTGCTGGCATAATGAAGCAGGGATATATCAGCGGTAATAAGTGCATCCATTTGCAGCTGGGCGGCTAAATCTATTGCCTGATACCAGCGGCTTTCCTCTCCAGGTTTTGGATAAGTATTTAAGGTTAAAAATACTTTTCTGCCTTGGGCATGGGCAAGCTTGGTGGCTTGTTTTAGTTGTTCTGGGGTGAAGTTTAAACCTGCAAATGAACGGGCATTAGTATCATCCTTTAAACCTAGATAAACGGCGTCAGCGCCCGCTCTAAAAGCGGCTTTTAATGAGGCTAAATTTCCTGCAGGGCACAAGAGTTCCATATTCTCTCTCTCAAATTTCGATTGAAAGTGAGTGTAAAGTTGAATGACATCACATGATTTGATTTGAAACAGGTTTCAATTGATAAAATGTGAGTAAACTAGCTTAAATTGGAATCTTGTCAGTGTAGGAGTATGAATGTCTTTCGGTTTTTCAGGAAAGGTTGCTAAAAATTTGCTTAATATCGCCCCTAAAGTCGCCACCCAGTCTCTTGCTGTTGTCCCTGAAAAGGTAAAGTTGGATATTCTGGCTAAGATGTTGTCACTTTCGTTAAGTGAACAAATTAAATTTGGTGAGTTAGATTTTCTGCAAGGTAAGTGGGTTGCTATTTGTGTGCAAGACATCGCGCTCAACTTTGAAATTAGTTACGATCAACAGTTATTATTACGTCCTTTGACGCAAGCCGATGTAACTTTTACTGCCAATGTGCCTGAGTTATTACTGGTTGCTGCGGCCAAAGAAGATCCTGACACGTTATTTTTTCAACGTAAGCTGCGTATTGAAGGCGATACCGAACTCGGCCTTGAAGTGAAAAACTTATTGCTCGGTATTGAGCTTGATACGTTACCAGCAGCGGTAAAGCTTAGCATTGAAAAGTTAGCTATTACGCTACAAACGTTACAAGGCTATGCTAATGAGCAGGCAGCCGCAATGGCGTAATATTCAGTCATAATGGCTCAGATGATGAGCGTTAGACATGGGATGAATATAAACATCAAAAAAGGCGCTAATTAGCGCCTTTTTTGTCATGTAGTTTAAGGGTTAAACCTTACCTGTAATGACTTCATATTTATATTGCAGCTCAGCTGGGGTTTCTGCGTGGCTGGGATCAGGATCAATGCAATCAATAGGGCAAACCGAAACACAGGTCGGTTTAGCATAGTGGCCTACGCATTCGGTACATAGCGCAGGATCAATTTCATAGATCTCTTCACCCATAGTGATGGCCTCATTAGGGCACTCAGGCTCACACATGTCGCAGTTAATGCAGCTATCGTCGATTAGTAATGCCATCTAGTTCATATACCTTATAAAATTAATCTGTAACAATTGCTTATGTATATTCCATATAATGGTAAAAATTACCCTGTCCCGACTTTCAATGATTCATACAGCGGATTTTCATGCACTTAACCATGAATAATGACCTGAATGAAGACAAAGACTTAATAAGCGTTGAATGACTGCGCTGATCTAATGCATTTTAACACGCTATAAATCTTTCAATCGATGATTATATCACACAGAGATAGCCCGCCTAGGGTTAAGCGAGAAATTCACCGGCTAGCGCATGTTTTGCAGTGGAGATTATCGCGACCACTGCTAATTCAATGAAAGGATTCATTTTTGAAGGGTTTGACCCTCTATTTCAGATTATGAAGTGAATGAGTTCGCTACTATTATGTAGCAATTATCATTTAGCTACTATGATTTAACTAAGCCCTCAGAACCACTTTTTGCTGACTTATCGAGAATAAAAAATGGAAGATAAAAGCCCAACCCAGCAACAGTATGATGATGTTTTATCATTTTCAGATCGATTACATCAATCAGGGTGCGCACCATACTCAGTGGCGAAATATACTCAGTCTTATGCGGCTCATCACCAGATAGATATCGCCATTGATGTTACCCCAACTAAAATTGTGACCATTTTCGAGCAACCCACTCAAAAAATGGTGATGCAAACTAAAAATCCACCGTCAGTCAATTTACGCAATTTGGTGGCAACCCTAAAGGCAATACACTCAAAAGAAAACTATCAAGGGGTGCCGAGTTACTCAAATTTTACTTTAGGCATTGCCAACCTATTACTGCCGCCTTGCTATTTGATGCTGGTGGGCAGCACGTATCTTGCGGCAATGATTTCGGTTTTTTTAGGGTTAATCGCCTGGTTAGCTCAACTAATGTGCACCGGGCAGCGAGCAATGCTGGTTGAGTTCATTGTGGCGTTTATTGCCAGTTTGGTGGTGGGGATATTAGCCGCTCAATTTCCTGAGTTACCGGTGTTAGCTTTATGTATCTCATCCATTGTACTGTTTATTCCAGGACTCACTGTCACCAATGGTTTAGCTAGTCTTGCCTTAAATGACTTTCGCTCAGGCATAGAGTTATTGGCCCAAAGTAGTTTGGTGGTTATAAAAATATTCATTGGCGTGGTTATGGGCTTAGGCTTATCAAGCTTGCTTGTCGGCCATGTAGCCGCTGCGCCATTTATTAATGAAATCCCTTTAGGTTTGCATATTCTGGCGTTAATTGGCATATCGGTTGCGATTGGACTGATTTTTAATGCCAGTTGGCAAGACATTATTATTGGCCTGCCCGCTGCTGCAGTAGGCATGTGGGGGCCACATTGGTTTACCTCTGATTGGGTTATCGGCACTTGGATTAGCACCATGATTATCACTCTTTATGGGCTGTTAGCCGGTAAAGCACGTAAAGTGCCTGCGTTAGTGTATATTATCCAAGGGGTGATCATTTTAGTGCCAGGAAGCCGGATCATCGTTGGTGCCAGTGAGTCATTCTTTGCCACTGCAATATTGCCTATCCCCAGTATTGGTATGTCAGCATTATTGATGTTTTGTTCGATTATGGCAGGGCAGATCATGGTTTATTCTATTTTCAATGACCGCTTTTTGTTTAACCATAAACGCAACTAATCGATATTAATTGAGAAAAACTAAACACATGAAAAAAGCGCCTAATGGCGCTTTTTCGTTGTCATGTTTTATCGAGGTTGTTTATCGATTAGACTGTCACATCGCGACGTATGGCTCTGCCAGGCTTAGCATCCATAAGCAATTGTCCCTTATCAATAATCGATTGGCCATTGACTAGTACATGCTGCATACCCACTGAAAGCTTATTGGGCTCAGTAAATGAGGCCATATCTTTAAAGCTATTGAGATCAAATACCACTATGTCAGCATCTTTACCCACTTGCATACGGCCTTTGTTACGCATTTGCGGCACAGCATCTTCGATGATATGACACGCATTGAGGCTGGTGCGCTTCATTGCCTCGACTAAATTGACTTCTTTATACTCAACCACGTATTTATTTACAAAGCGGGCAAAACACCCGACCGAGCGGGGGTGAGCAAAAGCATCGTTAGGCAATGGCCATACATCACCTTCAATCAATTTACCTTTGCTGTCCATCCACGGCATGGCATCAGAGGCAATAGCGGCGTTAGGAAACAACACCGAACGCTTCATCATGCGTAAGTCTTCTTTACTGTCGTCAGGCTTTAAGAAGTGAATAACGATCACTTCACCAGGGTTGGTTTTTCGTAGTTCATCGATTTTGGTTTGGGTCATAGGTACGCCATTGGCTTCCATGTAACTTGCATCGGGAACGCCAAAGCGGTCAATCCATTCTGGGCCAGCAAATAAGGCCGCGCCCACAGGTGTTGAGCCTGCGCCATAGGGGTAAGCTTCAGTGGTAATCGGCAAACCAGAATCAACAGCTTCTTGCACTAGGTCGGCGCAATCATCAATGTCTCGCACCGAGGTACTGTTGAGGTGACAAATATGCATATGTGCCCCAGTGGTGGCGGCTAAACTGATTAACTCTTGATAGGCTTCAAAGCTTGATCTGGGCTCCATGCCGTTGGCATAACGTACATGGGTGAAGGTCGGTACATCAAAACTTTTGGCCAGTTTAGCTAAGCCGTAATACTCTTTATGGCCATAGGCGGGAGCATAACCGCCATTAATACCAATCCCTAAACCACCTTCTTTTAAGCCTTGTTCAACATCAGACAATATCGTATTTAGCTGTGCGTCGGTGGCGAGATCATTTTGCCAATTTTTTAAACTAAAGGCATTCTGAAACCAAGTAATGGTGCCATCTGCGGGCGAAATTTCACTTTCAATTGCCATAATGCGGGCATAGGTCCAAGCTACTGAGGCGCCGTAGTTAATTGGGCGACCTTCTTTAGCTGTGTCATCATAATACTTACCAATGGGTAATAGGCCTGATTCCAACTCAAGGGCGGTGGTGACACCATCGAAGGCTTGAGCTCTGGCTGCGGGTAATTGTTGTCCATGGGCGTGAAGGTCGATAAAGCCAGGGGCAACCACAAGCCCGCTGGCATCAATGACTTTTTTACCTGTGAGCTTTTCTGTCGATATAGCGGCAATTTTGTCGTCTTTAATGCCTACATTGCGTACGGCATCTAAACCCGTTTCGGCATCAATGACACGGCCATTAGTAATCACTACATCAAACGGGCCTGTTTGATTTGGCATTAACTCTGGCTTTTGTGGACCCTTGTTAGTTTCTGCTGTGGCAGTCGATGAAAGTGTTATTGCAGCGGCGCCAATAGCCAGTTTTTTCATGGTATCGCGCTTGGTTTGATCAACTTCAGCGGTTAATTTGTCATCTTGATTTAACTCGGACATTATTTACTCCTTTCTCGCCAATATCCTTGATTATCATGCTATTAATTATCAGCCAAGCATTTACAGCTTGTCATTAACAGCTTTAGTGGGCCGTTTACTGCATAGTCGTTTTATATTTAAACCACTAAGCTAGCTAACTTTTCACGCATTATTTTTTCGTCCATGCCACCTTTGGGGGCAATAAAGACTAAACGGGTTGCTCTTGCTTCATCGTGTTCCCACGGCTCGCCAACAGTGACATTGGCGCGTTGGCCAGTACATTGAAATATACAGCGATGATCAGGTCGATCAGATAAATTTAAAATACCTTTCATGCGGTAGGCATCGACTGAAAACTGCTGTAATAGCGGATAGAGGCTTTGTAAAGACAGCGGCTTGTCGGTTTCGAAGCTAAAAGTATCAAAGCTGTGGTTTACATGGTCATGATGGTTGCATTGGCTGTGGTCATGGTCTGCACCTTGGTGCTGACAAGTATGCTCATGGCTAAGTTTTACTAACCGCTCAGGTACATCAAATAAAATCGGTAGTGCGACGTTTCCAAACTCCATTTCAACCAGTTTGGCAAAAGGGGCTTGGGTTTGGCACCATGCTTTAACTTTTTCCAGCTGCTCAGTTGCCACTAAATCAACTTTATTAACTAGCACGATATCGGCGACTTGTATTTGTTGCTCTGACAAGCTGGCCATTGAACCTTCTAAACTTAAAATATTCTCAGCATCGATAGTGGTGATAATCGCGTTCAATGGCGCGTGTGCTTGTAGTTCAGGATCTTCAAATTGCAATGCCACTTCTTTAGGTTCGGCAATACCTGAGGTTTCAACAATAATATGATCAGGGCGCTCTTCAAGTGCCAGTATGCGCATCACTGAGACCACTAAACCTTCGGCAAGATTGCAACACACACAGCCATTTTCGAGGCTAATCATATTGTCGCTTTGGGATTTTACTAGCTCTGCATCGACATTAATTGAACCAAAGTCATTTACGATAACGGCCATACGCATGCCATCGGCATTGGTTAGGATATGGTTTAACAGGGTGGTTTTCCCGGCACCTAAAAAACCCGCTAAAATGGTCACTGGAATAGGTTTTTTATTCATTGACGTTTCTCTATATGATTTACTTTTTAACGAAAAAGCTCGGTATTACCCGAGCTTTATGATTTTAGGCATAATGGTTATGCAACCACTGGATTACGAACTGCTAAGCCAGGATTTACATCTAAATGCAATTCACCATTTTCGATAATAGGTGTACCATTTACGATCACATGATGCATCCCTTCTGAGAGTGCATTAGGCGCATCAAAGGTCGCTAGCACTTTGATTTCGTCAAGTTTAAATAAGACTAAATCAGCATCTTTACCCACTTGAATACGGCCTTTGTTTTTCATTTGAGGAACACTGTTTTCTAATATTCGACACGCATTTAAGCTCGTACGCTCCATCGCTTCGAGTAGTGTAACTGCTTTGTATTCATTGAGGTATTTACTGATAAAGCGAGTAAAACAAGCAAGCGATCTTGGATGAGCAATAGCATCACTTGGTAATGGCCATACATTACCTTCGATTAATTGCCCCTTAGGATTCATCCATGGCATTGCATCGGATGCAATGGCTGCGCCTGGAAATAATACTGAGCGGTCCATTTTATGGCGATCGGATTTACTTTCATCAGGTTTTAAAAAGTGCATTACTACCACTGTACCTGGCGCATTTGCTTGAAGCTCAGTGACTTTTTCTTGTGTTAAGGCTTTACCATTTGCTTCCATGTAGCTTGCACTTGGCACTCCCCAGCGCTCTAGCCAATCATCACCGCGGA
The DNA here is from genome assembly GCF_041469265.1 of Shewanella sp. 10N.286.51.B2. Taxonomy (NCBI): domain Bacteria; kingdom Pseudomonadati; phylum Pseudomonadota; class Gammaproteobacteria; order Alteromonadales; family Shewanellaceae; genus Shewanella; species Shewanella sp. 10N.286.51.B2. The sequence goes on along the minus strand of NZ_JBFRKH010000015.1, from coordinate 57,505 downwards.
AAACTTCTGCGCCGATCACTGATGAACCAGCACCGTAAGGATAAGCTTCTGTTGTCACCGATAAGCCTGCATCAACCGCATCTTGAACTAAATCAGCACAATCTTCGATATCTTGCACTGAGGTACTGTTAAGGTGACAAATATGCATGTGTGCACCGGTGGTTGCCGATAAACTGATCAGTTCTTGGTAGGCTTCAAAGCTTGATTTAGGCTCTGCGCTATTTAAGTAACGCACGTGGGTATAAGTAGGCATTTCATAGCGTTTAGCTAGCTTTGCTAATTCGTAGTACTCTTTATGGCCATAACCTGGTGCATAGCCAGCGTTAATACCAATGCCCAAACCTCCCTCTTTAAGGCCTTGCTCAACATAGTTTAAAATGGATTTAAGCTCATCTTTTGTCGCAAGGGTGTTTTGCCAGTTATTTTTAGAAAATGCTTGTTGAAACCAAACAATCGTACCGTCTGCTGGTGGCATTGTGGGCTCTTTTGCCGTGATACGAGCATAAGTCCATGCAACAGAGGCGCCGTAGTTAATAGGGCGGCCCTCTTTGGCTGTGTCATCATAGAATTTAGCAATAGGTAGCAACCCCGACTCCATTTCAAGAGCGGTGGTTACACCATCAAATGCTTGTGCTCGTGCAGCCGGAAGCTGTTGACCATGCGCGTGCATATCAATAAAGCCCGGCGCAACCACTAAGCCTGTGGCATCAATGACTTTTTTGCCTTGTAATTTATCTGTTGAAATGGCGGCAATACGATTGCCTTTAAGGCCGACGTTACGAATGGCATCTAATTTAGTTTCAGGGTCAATGACCCGGCCATTTTCAATAACAATATCAAATGGGCCCTTTTCATTGGCCATTAGCTTAATTTGCTGCTCAGTGAGTTTGTCTGATGCGGCTTGCAAAACTGAGGCAAATGGAAGCGCTGCAGTACTAACAGCCCCCGCCGCAAGCTTAGTTAGCGTAGTACGTTTTGACTGGTCGACATTGTTAGTGGTTAAATCATTTAGCTTGGTATCGTCTTTCATTTTTTATCCTCATTTATTCATGCAATAAAAATAGTAAAAACTGGCAACATGTGAAACGGCAAGCACCATAAAAGCTACTTTAAACAGCTTTGCTCTAAATTTGGATAATGTAAAGCACACTTTGATACTTTTGTTGCGCAATCGTGTCTTTGGGGCGAATAATAAATATTTCAGGGCTTAGGGTTACGGCTTTGTTAGCTTCGGTTGCTCGTATCGCTTTGAGTTTGTTACTGATATTGCGTTAATGATAAAATTTTGCCGCTGTAAAACTTATTACTGATATTAATTAATAGCATAGATTAGAGGAACTCACATTTGAAGGGTCTAACCCTTCAAGTTTTGACCAACCTTGGCCAATAATAAATAAATGATAGGTGATAACTGACTAAATGATAGGTCATGAGTTTTTATATGTAGTAGGCTGGATCTTGAGTGGGCGATAGAGTTGAGTAGGTGATAGAAGTTGAGTAGGTGATAGAAGTTGAGTGAAAGGTAGAGATTGAGTCAAAGTGGTGGCTTGTATTGCATTGGCGGGTAAACACTTTCTCAACAGTCACAGTTATGGCCTAAAAGGCAATAACTGCAACAGCTGAAAACGGATAACCATCCCCTGGTTAGACTGACTTATGTAGCAGGTCTAGGTAACGGGTTCAATCGCTTGATGTGGATTGCGGCTATCTTGCCCTTGAGGCAGATTGCGCATTAAAATTGCTTTATCCAGCTCGACTTCTGCCGGCACAGCTAAGAATACAAAGTGCCCTGAACCTAACCCGGCTTCTACTGATTCACCTTTGCGATTAACTAATTCTGAAATGGTTAAGGTGATATTGCCTTGCGGGGTCATCAATTCAACACTGTCACCGACAGAGAACTTGTTCTTAACGTCAATTTCAGCTGCGCCGGCATCATTGCGTTTACCGGTAAATTCACCAACAAATTGTTGGGTATCACTGATTGAGTAGCCGTAATCATAGTTCTGGTATTCGTCATGAACGTGACGACGTAAGAAGCCTTCGGTATAACCACGATGCGCCAAGCCTTCAAGGTTATGCATTAGCGTGCGGTCAAAATCTTTACCTGCCACAGCATCCTCAATGGCTTGACGATATAACTGTGCGGTTCTCGCTACGTAATAAAAAGATTTAGTACGGCCTTCAATTTTTAATGAGTCGACACCCATTTTGGTTAAACGCTCAACGTGTTGAATGGCACGTAAATCTTTTGAGTTCATAATATAAGTACCATGCTCATCTTCATAAGCAGGCATATATTCGCCTGGGCGTCCTGGTTCTTGCAATAACACCACTTCACTTGATGGCTGACCTGCGCCCAATGTTGGCGGCGTCTCTAACTGCACACCATGTTGGTCAACAAGCCCTTGTGGGTTTACCGCAATAATGTCACCGGTTTCAGTTTGCTTGGCTTCATGGACATCGTACTTCCAACGACAAGCATTGGTGCAAGTGCCTTGGTTAGGGTCGCGCTTATTGATGTAACCAGAGAGTAAGCAACGGCCTGAGTAAGCCATACATAATGCGCCATGGACAAATACTTCTAATTCAATATCAGGGCATTGCTGACGAATTTCTTCAATTTCATCTAACGACAATTCTCGAGATAAAATAACGCGTTTAATACCTTGTTGCTGCCAAAACTTCACCGAAGCCCAGTTAATGGCATTGGCTTGTACTGATAAATGCACTACTTGATCGGGAAAGGCTTCACGTACCATCATGATAAGGCCTGGATCTGACATGATTATGGCGTCAGGTTTCATCGCCACGACAGGTTCCATATCACGAATGTAGGTTTTTAGCTTGGCATTGTGGGGCGCAATGTTGCTGACCACATATAATTTTTTATTGAGCGCATGGGCTTCCTGGATCCCCATGGCGAGGTTTTCCATTTTGAAGTCATTATTACGAACTCGAAGGCTATAACGAGGCTGACCGGCATATACAGCATCTGCACCGTAGGCAAATGCGTAGCGCATATTTTTAAGGGTTCCAGCTGGAGACAATAGCTCTGGTCTAAACATAATAACTCTCAATTTGATGAAAACTCGCACACAGCGCGGGGGCGGCATTTTACTGAAGTATGGCTGCTGAATGCAAATTTTTCCTCTGTGATTGCGGTTACAGTCAAATTTGATCATCTTTAATGGAATAAAATCCCCATAGTCGTTCTTTTTCTTTATTCAAATAAGCCACATAACTGGTACAATTGCTTACAAAGCGATAATAATAATACAACGGGCTGAATTGATGACGACTGAACACCAACTCCTAGTGGGTTTACTGAAAAAGCTTAAAGATGACGCATTGGTACTGCCAACGCTTCCTGAAGTTGCCATGAGAGTGCAAGAGGTGGTATCAAACCCTAATAGCAGCTTGAAGCAAGTGGGTGATATTATTGGCCAAGATGCGGCGATTTCGGCGCGCATTATTAAGGTGGCAAATAGTGCATTGTATAGCCGTGGTAAAAAAGCTGAAAATATCAGTGCTGCCGTTAATCGAATTGGCTTAGTGCAGATTAAAACCATTGTCACTTCAGTGGCGTTAGAGCAACTTTTTATCTCAACCAATGAAATGGTATGGGAGGTGATGGATGAAGTATGGCAAACCTCCATTGAAGTGACAGCAGCGGCAGGGGCATTACTTGCAATTTATAATAAGCGCAACCCCAGTAAAAGGTTAGATGCTGAAACATTGACCTTGGCTGGCTTAGTGCACAATATTGGCGCGCTACCTGTGTTATCAGAAGCTGAAACAAGGCCTGATACCTTTACCAGTATTGAACAATTACGCGGTCTCGTACGTAAAATGCAAGGGCCAATAGGTAGAGCTATTTTAAAAACGTGGGACTTTGCCCCTGAAGTGATGGAAGTGGTTGAGCGCTGGGCTGATTTGCATTACATCTCTGAGCAGGTCACTTATTTAGACTTTATTCGCTCAGCGGCCTATTACTCTGGTGAGTTAAGAGCAGGTCCCGAGCTTGAGCAGCGGTTAGCATTATTTGCCACAAGAGGCTTACCAGTTACCCCTGAAGATTTAGAGAGTGATGAGTTTTTAGATGTTTATCATTCGATAAAACAGAGTTATCAATAAGCATAAATTCAAGCCCGATGGCTATTGAGTTAACGCTAATAAGGCTAACGCTAATAAAGCAAGATAATAGAGGCACTCGGTTGTGTTAACTGTTGAAATAATGATCATTGTGTTTATTGGCTTAGTTTTGCTGCTCGGTATTGTACTGGGTGGCTATTTTCAGCAAGGGCGCTTTATTAATGAGTTAACCCAAACCCTTGATGTCAATAGTAGCAATAAACTACCGTTAAGTTTCAAACATACCCCTCGGGCTTTTAAACCCCTTATTCGCAATCTAAATCAACTACACAAAAATAATCCTGTTAATCTTGATCGTGACAAACTAACAGGACTGTCCAATCGAGTGGGCTTTAAACGCAAAATGTTTGCCAAAATGCCAGCGACCGAAGGTATGTTGATTTTGGTCGATATTCAACAGTTTAGATTTGTGAATGACTTATTTGGCTTTGTTTTTGGCGATCAATTATTGCAAGCATTTGCAGTGAGGATTAAAGGCTTAACTACCCCCCCTGCGTTTGTATCGCGAATGAATGGTAATGAGTTTTTGCTTTTTTATCCCAATTCATTATTGAGCCAGGATTTACAGGATATGAAGCAGCATTTACAACGACCATTTGAAATTGCTCAAACGCCAATCTGTATTAAAGTTCAACTAGGTGTATTGGAGTTAAATAAACACCATGCTGATGTCAGTTTAATGCTAAGAAGGCTGGATTTAGCCCTTAAAAAAGCTAAGCGCAGCAGTGGCTCTGTTGCTTTTTATAATCAAGATGATGATAAAGCCCAATATCGTGAATTATTAATTATCAATAGCTTACCAAAAGGTTTAAAGCAGAATCAATTGTACATGGTATATCAACCAAAGCTGGACATGAACTCAGGTGCTTGTCATCAAGTTGAAGCACTCATTCGTTGGAAACATGCTGGTCTTGGTGACATTTCTCCTTCGGAGTTTATTCCATTAGCTGAGCATACTGGCATTATCGATTTAGTTAGCCATTGGGCGCTGGATGAAGTGTTAAAACAACAGGTTAAGTGGATTAACAAAGGTTTAAATATCAAAGTGGCAGTGAATTTGTCCACCAAAGATTTAGAGAATAAACAGCTTCCGATCATCATAAGCAGTAAGTTGCTGCAATATAAAGTGCCTGCGCAAAACTTGACCATAGAAATTACTGAAAGCGCCTTGATGATTGATTTGAACAGCACCATAGAAACGCTAAATACCCTCAGAGACATCGGCGTCTCCATCGCCATTGATGATTTTGGCACCGGCCACTCTTCTCTTGCTTACCTGCGCCATCTTCCAGTGGATGAGGTAAAGATTGATAAAGCATTTTTGGACGATTTTAATTGTGATTTACAAGCTAACAAAATTGTCAAAACCAGCATAGATTTAGCTAGTAGCTTAGGGTTTAATGTCACGGTTGAAGGGGTCGAAACAAAGGCGGTATTTGATACCTTGATTGGATTTGGCGCCAATACCATCCAAGGGGATTATTTTAGTAAACCCCTTCGGCCTAGTGAGTTAGAGCATTGTTTAGCTCAGTTAACTTATCCGGTTAGCGCGACGTAATTTATTGCTAAATAGCTAATCTTGACCAAATTGTGATCGTAACTGTGCGATCAGCTCAACTGGCATCGGCGCCATTTGTCGTTGTTGATTCATACAAACCATTTCTATGGTCGCTGTCACAGCAGGCTTGTTAGCATTAGGTCGCCAAATTTCCTGTTGCCACACAGTACGATATTTACTTTCAAAATAATATCGAGTGCGAACATCAACAATATCTGCAAACTCAACCCCATCATGACAAAGCATATCGGTGCGATACACTGCAAATCCCAATTGTTGTAGCTGCCATAAGCTATTTAGTACATCGGCCCCAATAACATGCTCTCTGGCTCTTTCGAAATACTTTAAAAAGTTAGGATGATACACAACCCCAGAAAAGTCGGTGTCTTCATAATAGATTTGCACCGGAAAGTGAAATATTGGGCTATATGCTATTGTTTTTGTGCTCATTCGCTACTCAGTTAGGCTGATTTGGTTATTAAGGTAAAACGGATGCTTATTGTCACCTATTTAAACCACTTTAAACAGACTCTTGCTGTTGATATACCTAAGTTACATACTGCTCAGACCTGCAACGATATTGCATTGTGAGTAGCTTTAAGCATCACAGTCAAACTGATGCTTAATTTTTAGCTGACCTTTTGCTGCATAGACAATGGCAGTAATTGTGTTTCCCCAGTAAGCATTTGGTAAGCGCTTTGCGCGTTGACCGCTGGGCTGAAGATATAACCTTGGCCTACATGACATTGATACTGAATTAACTTTAATAATTGCAGCTCGGTTTCAATACCTTCGGCAACAATTTGCATATTCAAGTCCTTACCGAGATTAATAATGTTTTTAAGTACATTACCAGCCGCTTTGTTATCGATAAAGTTATCGATAAAGCCTTTATCAATCTTTAAGGTATCAAGCGGGAAATGGGTCAGGTAATTCAATGAAGAATAGCCTTTGCCAAAGTCATCTAAACTAATCCTGATATGCAGTTGATGCAGCTGGTTAAGTACTTTTTCAGCGACTTCCACGTTTTCAATTAATAATGATTCGGTAATCTCGAGCTCCAGTTTCTCGGCAGGAAAACCTGTTTCAACTAAAATCGCTTCAATTTGCTGGCAAATATCCGGCTGTGATAGTTGCACTGGCGAAATATTGACTGAAATATTGCCACTTAATAGCCCTTGCTGATGCCATTGATTGCCGGTTATGCAGGCTTGTCTTAATACCCAGTAGCCGATCTCAATAATTTGACCGTTACTTTCAGCTTCTGGAATAAAGCGATTAGGCGGGATCATGCCTTCTTTAGGGTGAAACCAACGCAGTAATGCTTCAAAGGAGCTGATCTCACCGCTGACTAAACAGACTTTCGGTTGATAAAATAACTCAAATTCACCATTCTCTAATGCCAGTTGCAGTTGCTGTTTGATAGTGATTTTTTCTTGCAGGGCGATGGAGAGCGCCTCATTAAAAAAGTATGCACTATTACGGCCTGCATGCTTGGCGGCATACATTGCCGTGTCGGCGTGCTTTAGCAAGGTCTTAGCATCTTGGCCATCTTCAGGGTAACAGGCGACCCCAATACTCGCTGAAGTACTGATCCAATGCTGTTGTACCTGGTAACCGCAATTAATGGTTGCTCTTATCCGTTCAACAATAGTCACTAATTGAGCCAACTCACCAGGATTTCGAATGATAATGGCAAATTCATCGCCACCTAATCGAGCTAATAAGTCATCCCTTTTTATATTGGCTTTTAAACGCTGACTGACCTGAATAATAAGCTCATCACCAATGTCATGGCCCATGGTGTCATTCACTTCTTTGAAATAATCAAGGTCGATAAAAACAATGGCTACGTGAGTATTTTTAATGCTAATGGACGCTTCAAGTTTGCTATTAAATTGGAAGCGATTCGATAACCCCGTTAACGCATCAAAGTTCGCTCTTTTTCTAAGTTCAGTAATTTTTTGATGGCGAGTTAATAGGTATAAAAACAGTAATAAGGCACATATTATCAGCAAGCTAATAATGGCGTAATGCCACCAAGCTTGGTTTATTTTAAAAGCAAATATGGCTTGATGAGGGCTCCATAGGCCGTCGCTATTACTCCCTTGTACGATGAAGTTATATTCACCGGCACTGAGGTTAGTATATGTGGCAGTGTTGGTGTTACCGACATAGGTCCACTCTTTATCAAACCCTTGCAGCATATAGCGATACTGGTTTTTAGTGGGGGCACTGAAGTCTAATGAGGCAAAGGTAAACTGGACCATATTTTTTTGATAATCTAGGCTTAACTTAGCGAGCTGATTATTACTATTAGGGCCAATATATTCTTGGTTAGCAACAAGTGCCGAAGTAATATGCACTTGAGGCTGAAAGTCATTTCTTGTTAGCTGCTGGGTGTCAATTTTAAAGGCACCATGATTAGTGCCAATAAGTAACTCGTGGTTTCTTATTGCTATTGCACCATCTGAAAATGAACTGTCTTTTTGAGTGATGGCACTGGGGTATTGGGTGATTTTATTGGTTTTTGTATCCATGTGCGCAAATTTAGCTTGCGAGGTGATCCATAAATTTCCTTTACCATCACCCACCACGCCCTTGAGGGTATTGCTGGTAAACCCATGCTCTTTGGTGAAGTACTGGATGTTTAATTCATCACTCCATTTCTCGCCAATCTCAATTTTAGCCAGCCCTAACCCTTGAGTGGCAACCCAAATAATATTATCTTCATCTTGGTAAATTTTGACGGTGCGAATATTTTCAACCTCACTGCCTAGAGGCAAGTGTTTCACTTCATCAGTTTCAGGGTTAATTCGGAAAATAGCATTGGTTGTGGCCATCCATAATTCGCCGTTATGAATGATTTTCTTATCAAAGGCAAAGTTACCTCCAGAGCGATATGCATTATCGTAGTGCTCGAAATAGCGCTTTAAAATGCCTTTATCAGGATTGAACAGTATTAAACCCACGTCTAAATAACCGCTTATCCAAACATTGCCTTTGTTGTCAGGTATGGCGAGGTAAAACTCATTACTGGGGAATCCATGGGGGTTGTCAGGGCTATTACTAAAATGCCTTAAAGTATCATTATCAATATTATACTGTGATAAGCCATTGGCACCCGCTATCCATAAATTGTTTTGTTCATCAACAATGGTGCTATAGGGTTCATTGATCACAGCATCTGTTATTGGCGCTATGGTAATTGTTTCTGTGCCAGCGTTAATCTTATCGATACCTTTATCAGTGGCTATCCATATATTATTTTGTTTATCGGTATCAAACCAATAAACGAAATTACCTGATAACTCGGGTTTAAAAGGGTGAGGGCGATATAATCGAGAGCCTTGTTTAAAGCTTGAGTAGCGCGATACACCATTGCCAGTGCCGAACCAAATACCGTTTGAATAATCGATTAAGATGCTTGCAACGTAATCATCAGCAAGTGAATTATCATTATAATCTTGATGTTTGATATGGCTGAAGGTCATGGTATCGAGTTGTAATCTTGTGGCACCATGATCGTGCGCAATCAACAGGGTATTGTTATCTTCAGCGGTAATGTAAAAAATTTGATTTGAAGCGAGTTGCTGGGAGGAGGGATTATCCCCTTGATGTTGAAATACCTCAGTAGCCAGTGTTTCAGGGTTAAACTTGATTAAGCCACTTTGATAAGTGCCAATCCACACAAGGCCATCTTCAGCCTGATACACGGTCGATAAGCTTCCGTCAAAGATCTCTTGGGTGCGCTTATCGTTAAAATTGACTAATTCCAGTTTCTGCTTCAGCCGATTTACCTTGGCCAAGCCAAAGTCTGAGGTTACCCAAATGTTATGGTTACTATCGTAAAAAAAGCCTGCGATAGAGGTATCATATGCTTTATCCGTTTCAACTTCATAGAGGAAGTAGGGGGTAAAGGTTTGAGTGTCTATATTATAGTGACTGACACCAGAGCCGGTGCCAAACCATAGATCGTTATTATCATCTTCAAATATATCTATTATCCAACTGGAACCTAAGCCATTACTTGATGATTTCATATCATGAATAATAATCTGATTATCTGTGGTTAACTGATTTAGACCATCTTCGGTTGCTATCCATATATCACCATTTGTATCCTCGTGGATTTTAGTGACGTAATTGTTTGATATATGGTGTTTATCATTTAATGAAAATTGGAAATTGGTGAAGTTAACCCCATCATAGCGACTGGCACCCGCATCGGTACCAAACCAGATAAAGCCATTTTTTTGTTGATAAAGGGTAGTAATACTCGAAGAAGGTAGACCGTCACTGATGGTCAGGGTTTCTAATCGAAATTGTTCGCCATAGCTTTGAGGCGTAAAAAAAACAGTGACGCAGGCGCAAGTGATTAACAATACAAACTGCTTTAACGCTCCAAACATCGACTAGCCTCAATTATTATTATTTTTTATTAATGAAGTTCGCTAGTAATTCTACATAAATTTAGAAGTGATGTAATGCGGATAAACAGCACAATATGGGAAGTGAGCACTGTGACCATATAGGAAAGCCTAGTTAGTTGTTTATATTGGTATTTTAAAACATACTAGCCAGCTTATATGTGTGTGTATATTTGTTTACACTAAGCCGAAGAGTGATGAAAAATGTGACAGTTAAAGTAGCAAGTCATGGTTAATCGCGATATGGCTGCCAGTGACATCAAGCAGTGACTTTGCTGTTAAAGGCGCAACGCTGATCACTTGGGTATTACAGCCATATTTTTGTGCCACTTTGGCAAGCAATAAATCAAAGTCACCATCGCCAGACAATAAAATTACCTTATCGACATGCTCGGCAATATCAAGAATATCTATGGTAATTCCTACATCCCAGTCGCCTTTGGCACTGCCATCACTGCGCTGAATATAAGGTTTGAGTTTGACTTCAAAACCTATGTGTTTTAATGCATCTTGAAACTTTCTCTGACCGTCGTCAGCAGGGGCAATGGCATAAGCAATAGCATGTTCAATGTGATATTGCTGACTCAGTAATTTATATAAAGCGCGGTAATTGAATGAGCGCCCAAAAGCTTGCTTACAGGTGTAATAAATGTTTTGTACATCAACAAAAATAGCCACTTTTTCCATTTTTACACCTGTATTAAAGTCATTAAGTTAAGGTCGTTGTTTTTGCGCCTCAATAGCATCATTGAGTTGTTGTTCAACATATCCGGGTGAATGCGTTGCCCCTGAAATGAGTCGATACATGGCAGGAATAACTAATAAGGTCACTAGAGTAGCAAATGCCATCCCAAAGAACACTACTGTACCCACAGCTATTCGACTTTCCGAGCCTGCACCTGTTGACATAATGAGTGGAATTGCGCCGATTAGAGTGGTAAAAGCAGTCATTAAAATCGGTCTTAAACGACGAGCTGAGGCGTCGATAATGGCTTGCTCTATTTCAAGGCCTTTATCTCGCAGCTGGTTGGCAAACTCAACAATCAAAATACCATTCTTAGTCACCATACCAATGAGCATTATCATGCCTATCTGGCTATAAATATTTAACCCCTGACCGGTTAAATAAAGCCCTAAGAAGCCGCCAAAGATCCCCATTGGTACGGTAAACATCACCACTAATGGGTTGATGAAACTCTCGAACTGCGCCGCCAGAACTAAATAGGCAACCAATAGCGCTAAACCAAATACGATAAATACGCTGCTCTGGTTTTCTTTAAAATCCTTCGACTCACCGGTATAGGACACATTTATATCACTGGGGAGCATCTCAATGGCTTTTTGGTCCAGAAAATCTAATGCTTCACCGAGTGTATAACCCGCGCCTAAATTCGCCTTTAAGGTTATCGATTTTTGTTTATTTAAATGGCTTAGTTTTTGCGCTGAAGCCACTTCATCAATCTTGGTAATGGTATCAAGGGTGATAAGTTCACCGGTTTTAGTGCGCATATATATCTGACTCAAATCAGCCACGCTATTAAAACTATTTTCATCACCACGTAAGTAAACATCGTATTCTTCACCGCGTTCGATGAAGGTGGTTTCACTTTTGCCGCCCAGCATAATTTCTAAGGTGTCGGCTACTTCTGAGACACTGACGCCCAGCTCTGCAGCGCGTTGCCTATCAACACTCACCAGTAATTCGGGGGTGGTTTCTGCATAATCAAGATCAGCGCCTTCTAGAAGTGGGCTATGATCCGCTTCAAGTTGCAGTGCCTGTGCCCATTTAAATAGCTCCTGATAATTAGAACCACCTAACACAAATTGTACCGGCTCACTGGATTGGCCTCTAAAGCCAGGCAACATTGGCCGAACCATAACGTCAGCAATGCCATCAAGTGCTTTAGCGATAATGCCTAAAGATTGCTGGGCATTAATATCACGGTCTTGCCACTCTTCTAATTGGATAATCACAAAGCCGGTCTGGTCGCCTGCGCGGCCACCAAAAGCAGGCGCTTGAATACTAAATGACTTAATAACACCATCGCCTAACATGGGCAGTAGTCGCTGCTCGACAATATCCATGTTGGCCGCCATGCGGTTATAGCTGGTGCCTTCAGCGCCTTTAACAAAAGCAAACACTACACCGCGATCTTCTTGTGGTGCTAGCTGTGCTGGTACTTGGTTGAGTAACCAGCCACTACCAATCACACAAGCAATAATGATAATAGGCGCGATATAGCGGTATTTCACCGCTTTTGAAACCAGCTTACGGTATTGCTGCTCTAGGCGCTCAAAAAGGTCATCAACCCACAGATTAAATCGATTAGGTTTGACGTTAGCCTTAAGTAATTTACTACCAAGTACTGGGGTTAAGGTTAGGGCAATGAGTGATGAAAACAGCACTGATACAGCCAACATGACTGAGAATTCAGTAAATAGCAGCCCCACCATGCCCTCCATAAAGGAGATAGGTAAAAATACCATGACCAGTACCGCTGTGGTTGCCATTACAGCAAAACCAACCTCACGGGCACCTTTGTACGCGGCAAGTATCGGTGGCTCACCTTTTTCGAGGTGATGAAAAATATTTTCTACTACTACAATGGCGTCATCGACCACTAAACCAATGGCGAGGATCAGTGCCATTAAGGTTAACAAGTTGATTGAAAAGCCAAAGCTATTGGCCGCAATAAAAGCAGAAATTAATGATACCGGAACCGTCACCGCAGGGATCAATGTGGCTCTCACTTGGCCAATAAAAATGTATAGCACCAGTATCACTAAAATAGCAGTGATAATAATAGTGTTATACACCTCATCAATAGAACGAGATATAAACACGGTAGAGTCATAATCTACCGCGAGGGCTGTGCCATCAGGAAGAAACTGTTGAATGTTATCAACCTCTTGATGAACCAATTTAGCGACATCCAAAGGGTTAGCATCTGATTGGGCAATAATGCCTAAACTAAGGTTAGGAACACCATTACTTTTAAAGGTTGAGTTTTCATTCTCTGCACCGATAAATACATCAGCGACGTCTTTTAGATAAATAGGACTGCCATCTTCTGCAGTACGTACAACCAAATAATCAAAATCATCTGGATTATTATAAAGTCTGGCCGTTCTCACAGTCATAACAGTGGTGTCATTACGGACCTCACCACCTGGGGTTTCAACATTTTCAGTATTTAAAGCAGAGACGATATCATTGGCTGACACGTTACGCCCGGCCATAAGTTCAGGCTTTAACTGAACGTACATGACTTTATATAATCCACCAGTGATTGAAATAGAACTCACTCCGGAAATTAAGTTAAATCTGTCCTCTAGCACCCGTTGGGAGTAATCAGTTAACTGGGTCCTATCCATCGTCGATGAGCTTAAATTGACATAGATTGCCGGCTCGCCAGAGCCATTGTCTTTAGAGACCACAGGATCATTAGCTTCATCAGGTAAGCGTCTTTGCGCGCGCGCGACAGCATCACGAACATCGCTTACCCCTTCGGTTAAATTCCAGCCTAATAAGAAGGTTACAGTAATGCGCGACATGCCATTGCGGGTTACTGAGGTAATTTCATCAACACCACTGATACCGGTTAATTCATCTTCAATGGTGGTGGTGATCTGGCTTTCCATAATGGTTGCCGAGGCGCCATCATAGGTGGTCATTACAGTTACCACAGGGCTTTCTACATCTGGCATTTCTCTGATTGAAAGCTTAGACAGTGATACCAGCCCAAATACCCCTAAAAGCAGGCTCAGTACGATGGCGACAACAGGGCGTTTTACCGAAACGTCAGAAAGCCACATTAACTTTTCTCCAATTCAGTGGTTAGCATTGCGCTGTCATCTTCTTTAGCGATTTTCTCAGTGGTTGAGTTGGTTTGTAAAATATCGACACTGACACCATCACGCATATTGACAAGTCCCTGAACCACCACATTGTCGCCAATTTTAAGGCCATTTGAGATCAACACTTCATTATCAATACGGGCACCAAGAATGACTTCAGTACGTTTAGCAATGTTGTTCTTTCCAATCAAATAGACAAAGCGTTTAGTACCTGAGTATTCAATAGCCTGTACAGGAATGACTGGCTCAGCAATCGCAGGAAAGTTAAGTGTCGCCGCCATCATCATTCCCGGCTTGAGTTGACTATTGGAGTTATCAAACTGCACTCTAACTCGTAAATTTAAGGTGTCTTGATTAATGCGGGAATCAATGGCGGTAATCTCGCCGCTAAAGACTTGTTCAGGCCAGGCTTTACTTTGTGCCGCTACAGGCATACCAATGGATAACATAGATAAATAATGCTCAGGCACTTGCAGGTCGAGTCTCATACTAGAAAGGTCGTCAAATGCCAGTAACTCGGTGCCGACAGCAATCATTTTACCTACACTGAAATCAACTAAGCCAGCGGTGCCAGAAAAAGGCGCATTTAATGAATGGTAATCAAGTTCTGCTTGGGCAGCGGCTAAACGCGCCTGAGCTATATCTACACTGGCTTGTTGGGCATCGATTTCAGTTTGGGTAATGGCATTACTTTTAACTAATTTTTGGAACTCTTTGAGCTTTCTTTTTTCATCAGCAAGGTAAGCCGCGGCTTCTGCTGTTGCCGCTTTGGCTTTGGCGTCGTCTAATTGAACAATGATTTGCCCAGCTTGAATATCTTGATTGGACTGAATATTAATTTGACCGATTTGCCCAGCCACTTGCGAAGAGATATACACTGATTGTTCAGCGTCGAGCTTACCAATCAAAGACAGTGATTGAGATAATTCATGTTGCTCTACAAGCCCTGTAACAACCGGAATAGATTTTTTGGCAGGGCCTTTTTGAGACGGCGTAGCTTTATTGGCTTGTGAAAAATCACTATAGATGACTGCGGCAGCAACTAAGCTGCAAATGACAATAAGGGGAAGTAATTTTTTCATAATAGAACTCGATGACTCGTTGCTGAATTGCGGTCTATATTAATAAATAATTAGCCATATAAGCGTAAATGAATGTAAAGCAAAGAAGATAAGAGTGTAACTGAACATTCCGATAACAAGCTCATCAACAGTTCGTTGCAACTATAGGCGATTAGCTGATCATTTTGTAATGAATAGATAACATTAGCTTGGCTTATGTTGTTGGTGACTTTTGGTGTTCGACATTGTTACTGTGACAATTTGCTAGCTTATGATATTAACAACCTGCGGCTTAGTTATTCTTCTCATTAAAATAGCTCATTAAGCTAAATGCACTTAAATAAAAAAGCCACTTAGGTAATACCTAAATGGCTTTTTTTACTCGCAGCTTATAGGGCTATTAGTCGAAGTTTTTTTCATGCTCACTATTAGCGGGTTCAATACCCATAAAGTATTCATAACCTTTATCGGTTAAGCTTTTTTTGGAGGTGGCGTTCGCTTGGTTATTGGTATTAACCTGTTTAGGCTTCATTTTTATAACTTGTTTTTTACTGTCTTTGTTTGGCAAGCTGACTAGGTCATTTTGTCGAGACATATTATTGAAGTTATAGTTAAAAACGCCGTTTCCTTGAATGAACTCAACACTCGATTTATCTTGAGACTGGTATGATGCCAAAATGCCATGTTGCCCTAATGGCACCTCATGAAATAATTCTCGGCCTGTACCGATTTTTACCCCATCAATAAACCAATCAGCAGCGACATTACTCACTAAGGTGATCATGGCTGATTTTAACCCTAGCTTTTCATTAATGAGCGAATCAATTTTACTGTTATAAGAAGGTTTGAAGGCCATCTTGATCTTGTAGTTTAAATTACCACTCATGTTCATGCTGGCATCAATAACATCGTATGAAAGCAACACGCTACGATCATTTAAGAATGGATCCGTTTTAATGGTATTAGTGACAATGTAATTTTCAGAATCTTTAAGACAGTCGTTTATTGATTGGAATTTAGAACATAACGTCGAACCGTCTAAATCAACAGTTTGGACAGTATCTGGTTTTGATACATCAGCGATTAGACGTTTGGTAATATCACTTTTTAAGGCGGCTAACTGCTCATCTTTATCGGTACGTTTAGTATTAATGGCATCGTACTCGGCCATAATAGTCTTGTACTCTCTACGAAGTGATTTGCCGTCAATATCATATTTGGTTTCTAACTGGTCAATTTTAAGCACCAGTTTTTCGATATCTTGGTAATAAGCATTAATGTTTGAGCGCGATAAAATTTTAGCCGGTAGTTTTGAGATAACGTGATCATACTCAGTTTTCTTACTCTTTATTTCAACACTGAGAGCATGATAATCAGATTCTTTTTTCTTATGA
Organism: Shewanella sp. 10N.286.51.B2; assembly: GCF_041469265.1. Taxonomy (NCBI): domain Bacteria; kingdom Pseudomonadati; phylum Pseudomonadota; class Gammaproteobacteria; order Alteromonadales; family Shewanellaceae; genus Shewanella; species Shewanella sp. 10N.286.51.B2. Next base: position 41,049 of record NZ_JBFRKH010000015.1, on the reverse strand, counting down.
GTCGATAACTTGTCATTGGCAGAAATAAGTAAGCTGTCAATGTTGTATTTTTGCTCAATTTCTTCAAGTGCTTTAGTTTCAATGCTGGTAATAATTTCTAAACCAAATGAGCTGCTTGCATAAAAGCATAAAAACATAAATGTTATTCGACTATATCTCACTGATTTCTCCGTTTTTTCTTAATTTTTTTGGTGTATAGCAATTGCGCCATAACAAATGGTCAACAGTAAAACAATCCGTCAATAATTTTATATTACTGAAGTTGGTATGTCTTTACAAATAGATTGTTGTTTTTGAGTATTTTTTACAACATCGCCACAGCTCACGAAAATTAATTCATCTAGGCCATTTTTATACACTAAGGGATAAGTTGTAAATGATTTTTAAGCTGTTGTTAATTAGTAAAAATAGTCCATATGGATGATGAGTTTGGCAAGGGGCGGATAAACATGAACATAACGGCGCCGCTGCAATATGGTTTGGCGAGTTGTTAATATTTCAATTGTTTTTGGATATGAATTAATGGTGTCATTTTTATGACATTAATCAACAAAACTGCAGCTTTAACCTGTTTAGTGAATTTTTTAGTCATGAGATATAAAAATGCTCCTTTAGACTATTTACTTAAAAATGGGTAAATCGTCATAAGGAGCATTTATTAACTTGCATCACCATTGATAGGTATCGGCAGTGACGCGATTGTTATTTTGCAATACGTTTGTATTTCAAGCGGTGCGGCTCAATGGCTTCTGCACCTAAGTTTTCTTTCAGCCAAGTGGTATATTCACTGTAGTTACCTTCATAGAAGTTCACTTGGCCTTCATCACGGTAATCAAGAATATGGGTAGCGATTCTGTCTAGGAACCAACGGTCATGGGAAATAACCATGGCACAACCTGGGAACTCTAATAAAGCTTCCTCTAGTGCTCGCAGCGTTTCAACATCCAAGTCATTGGTTGGCTCATCGAGTAATAACACGTTGCCGCCAGCTTGCAGTAGTTTGGCTAAATGAACCCGGTTACGCTCACCACCTGAAAGAGTGCCAATGATTTTTTGCTGATCGCCACCACGGAAATTAAAGCGGCCTACGTATGCACGACTCGGGATCTCAGTATTGTTGATCCGCATGATATCTTGACCGTCTGAAATCTCTTGCCAAACTGTGTTCTTATCATTCATTGAATCGCGGAACTGTTCAACTGAGGCTATTTGCACTGATTCGCCGACTTCAATGCTGCCGCTATCCGGTTGCTCTGCACCTGAGATCATCTTAAATAAGGTTGACTTACCTGCACCGTTAGCGCCGATGATACCAACAATCGCGCCTTTTGGCACAGCGAAGGTGAGGTTATCAATTAATACACGGTCGCCATAAGATTTTGTTAGGTTATTAACCTCAATAACCTTGTCGCCTAAACGAGGCCCCGGCGGGATGAATAACTCATTTGTTTCATTACGCTTTTGGTAGTCATTGGTGTTCAATTCTTCAAAGCGAGCCATACGGGCTTTGCCTTTAGATTGACGACCTTTAGCACCTTGACGTACCCATTCTAATTCTTTTTGAATGGTTTTTTGGCGGGCGCTTTCAGTGGCAGACTCTTGTTGCAGGCGGGCATCTTTTTGCTCAAGCCATGATGAATAGTTGCCTTCCCACGGTATACCTTCACCGCGGTCTAGCTCTAAAATCCAACCTGCGGCATTATCCAAGAAATATCTATCATGGGTAATCGCTACCACGGTGCCAGTGTAATCTTGTAAGAAGCGCTCAAGCCAAGCTACTGATTCAGCATCCAAGTGGTTGGTAGGTTCATCAAGGAGCAACATGTCAGGTTTTTCAAGTAACAAACGACATATGGCCACACGGCGACGTTCACCACCAGAAAGCACTGCGATTTTTTCATCCCAATCCGGCAAGCGCAGTGCATTAGCGGCGCGCTCTAATACCATATCAAGGTTATGGGCATCTTGAGATTGAATAATGGCTTCAAGTTGACCTTGCTCTTTTGCAAGCGCATCAAAGTCAGCATCAGGTTCTGCGTAAAGTGCATACACTTCATCAAGACGGGTTAGTGCATTTTTAGCTTCACTGACTGCTTCTTCGATCGCTTCACGTACGGTTTGCGATTCATCCAGCTTTGGTTCTTGCGGTAGGTAGCCGATTTTTAAATCTTGCATCGGGCGAGCTTCACCTTCGATTTCGGTATCTAAACCGGCCATGATACGAAGTAGCGTTGATTTACCTGAGCCGTTTAAACCCAGTACACCAATCTTGGCGCCAGGGAAAAAACTAAGGGAAATATCTTTAAGGATTTGTTTTTTAGGTGGAACAATTTTGCCCACTCTAAGCATGCTGTATACAAACTGAGCCATTTTTATATCTCTTTGACTGGGGGATCGAACTAGGAATAGCACTAATTCTACTCGAATCGAGCAACAACTTAAAACCGATCTTTTTGCCGTTAGCTGTTTACGGTTTTTTTGAAGGAGACTTATGTTGCTGTAGTGGTCACTAAGCAGGGTTTCTGTCAGCTAATAAAGATGATTTTGTGAAATATTAAGCGGAGTGCTTATTGAGCCGTGACAGTCTAATTAATTTGTTGCTAACTCAAGATTATTTCATTGAATCCGCATTTTGCGGGTTAAAAAGTGATATTCGTGACTATTTTCACTGTTCGCGTTGTTATTTTTGTTGATTCATTTTTTAGAAAAGAGTTTTCTTAAAATTGTCACAAGGTTATGAAACTAAGCGTTAATTTGGATTTTTCTATGAAATACAATTGCCGAACAACTCCATACAAGAAAATACAACTAACACAAGTGCAGTTCATGACGAATTGCAACTAATTTCATGTTTCAAATGCTGGGATTGTGATCAATTGCGCTGTATCATACCGCGCAACCCTACTATAAGAATTAACAGCTGGAGTGAGTAATGCTGAAAAAAGCTATGAATATCGCAGATTATGATCCACAACTATTTGCAGCAATTGAAGATGAGACTCGTCGCCAAGAAGAGCACATTGAATTAATCGCATCAGAAAACTATACCAGCCCTCGTGTACTTGAAGCGCAAGGCTCACAGCTAACAAATAAGTATGCTGAAGGTTACCCAGGTAAGCGTTACTACGGTGGTTGTGAACATGTGGATATTGCTGAAGAATTAGCTATTTCTCGTGCTAAAGAATTATTTGGCGCGACATACGCAAACGTTCAACCTCACTCTGGTTCTCAAGCAAACTCAGCAGTTTTCATGGCGCTTTTAGAAGGCGGTGATACTGTTTTAGGTATGAGCCTTGCTCACGGCGGTCACTTAACTCATGGTTCTCACGTTAGCTTTTCAGGCAAGTTATACAATGCGGTACAGTACGGCATTGATGAAGTAACAGGTAAAATTGACTACGCAGAAGTTGAGCGTTTAGCCGTTGAGCATAAACCCAAAATGATCATTGCTGGTTTTTCTGCTTACTCTGGGATCATAGATTGGGGCAAATTCCGCGAAATCGCTGATAAAGTAGGTGCTTACTTATTTGTCGATATGGCGCACGTTGCCGGTCTTGTGGCTGCAGGTATCTATCCGAATCCGCTACCTCATGCACACGTTGTGACAACCACTACCCATAAAACCCTAGCGGGCCCTCGTGGTGGTTTGATTTTATCTGCCATTAACGATGAAGCTATCTATAAAAAACTAAACTCTGCAGTATTCCCTGGTGGCCAAGGTGGCCCATTAATGCACGTTATTGCAGCCAAAGCGGTAGCATTTAAAGAAGCATTAGACCCTGAATTTACCACTTATCAAGAGCAAGTGGTTGCTAATGCGAAAGTGATGGCGAAAACCTTCATTGAGCGTGGCTACAATGTTGTTTCTGGTGGCACCGATAACCACTTATTCTTACTTGATTTAATCAACAAGGATATCACTGGTAAAGACGCAGATGCTGCGCTAGGTCATGCAAATATCACAGTTAACAAAAACTCAGTACCAAATGATCCACGTTCACCGTTTGTGACGTCTGGTTTACGTATTGGCTCTCCTGCTATTACCCGCCGCGGTTTCACTGAAACTGAATCTGTAGAGTTAACTAACTGGATGTGTGATGTGTTAGATGACATCACTAACGAAGCTACTATTGAGCGCGTTAAAAACCAAGTGCTTGAATTATGCGCTAAGTTCCCAGTTTACGGTTAATGTCAACCGAGATTGATTAACATAAACAATGATCTATTTAACTAACGCGGATAATCTTTTCGATAAGGTTAACCTTGTAAAGTAAATAGGATAAACTTCAATGGTCGTAAGTACTCAGTGCTTACGGCCATTTTGTTTTTTATTTCAGGAGCGGATATGCATTGCCCATTTTGTAGCGCGACAGATACGAAAGTTATTGATTCAAGACTCGTGGCTGAAGGCCATCAAGTGCGCCGTCGCCGGGAATGTACTGAGTGTCATGAACGCTTCACCACTTTTGAAGGCGCCGAATTAGTCATGCCGCGGGTGATCAAGCAAGATGGCACTCGCCAACCATTTGATGAAGATAAGCTGCGTGGCGGCATGCTTCGGGCTGTTGAAAAACGCCCAGTTTCAATCGATCAAATTGAGCAAGCGTTAAGTAAGATTAAGTCCACTCTTAGAGCAACAGGTGAGCGTGAAATTGATTCGGCCATGATTGGTAATTTGATGATGGATCAATTGATGATCCTAGATAAAGTTGCCTATATCCGTTTTGCTTCAGTTTATCGCGCCTTTGAAGATGTTTCCCAATTCGGTGAAGCCATCGCCAAGCTGCAAAAATAATCTAGCTTATTTTTATTGCCGTCTTTAATTAATTGCAGTCTTACATTTGTTGGTATTGGCACTTTGTATTCTTGCCAATGATTAACCTTATTTAGCAGTTCTGAATTTTAATGACTGCTTTTTAGTTTCTAGAAGGTCTTTATGTCTCAGTGGTCAAAATGTGATATTGAAATGATGAGCCTTGCTATTTCATTAGCTGAAAAAGGCCGTTATACCACACGTCCAAATCCTAATGTGGGTTGTGTGATTGTCGCCAATGGCGAGATCATTGGTCAAGGCTATCATATTAAAGCGGGTGGCCCCCACGCCGAAATTCACGCCTTAAAAGATGTCGAAAATCGACAATTACAACAGCTACTCCCTCAAGCTACAGCCTATGTCACCCTTGAACCCTGCAGTCATTATGGCAAAACCCCGCCATGTGCTAAGGCATTAATTGCAGCCAAAGTGAAGCGAGTGGTGATTGCGCAAATGGATGCGAATCCGCAAGTGGCGGGTAATGGCGTTAGCATGCTTGAAGCGGCAGGTATTAAAGTTGATGTGGGTTTGCTAACAGCTGCGGCAAGCCAACTTAATATCGGCTTTATGAAACGCATGACTACGGGATTACCTGAAATCACCATTAAGCTGGCAGCCAGTTTGGATGGTAAAACCGCGCTATCGAATGGGGTATCAAAGTGGATAACCGGCCCCGAAGCCAGAGCCGATGTGCAAAAGCTGCGCGCCCGTCATTGCGCGCTAGTGACTGGCGTTGAAACTGTGTTAGCTGACGACCCCTCTTTGAATGTGCGCTACGAGCAATTGGCTAGTGTACAAAACAGCCTTGCTGAGTCTGACCTTCAACAGCCTTTAAGAGTGGTGCTTGATAGTAAAGCAAGGCTGACTGCCGACTATAAAATGTTTACTATTGAAACGCCGATTTTGCTGGTGTCTTGTGTCGACTATCCAGCAGAAGTAAAACAAGATTTTAAGTCCCATGTTAGCTTTATCACAATAGCGGCTAATAACGATGGACGAGTTGATTTGCATGCTTTATTTACACACTTAGGCCAGCATTGTAACTCAGTATTAGTCGAGGCTGGTGCCAGCGTTGCTGGTAGTGTTATTCAAAGTAAATTAGCTGATACACTTTATTTGTACCAAGCAATGAAAATATTAGGCAGTCATGGACGCAATTTGATGCAATTAGACGACTATCAAACTATGGATCAGATTCCTGATGTACAATTAACGGATTGTCGCAGAATTGGTACAGACCAACGACTGATTTTAAAGCTTAATTCGCCAGCGAATTAACTAATGCAATTTTGTCTATCGGTCGATGCTAAGCGTGGCCCAAAAGATAACAAGTGAGTAAATATGTTTACTGGGATTATTGAAGCACTAGGTACATTAAGAAAAGTTGAGCGTAAAGGCGATGATATTCGTTTGACTGTAGCCAGTGGCAAGCTCGACTTAACCGATGTAAAACTGGGTGACAGTATTGCCACTAATGGGGTGTGTTTAACCGTAGTACAATGTTTAGCAGATGGTTATGTTGCAGATATTTCTGCTGAAACCGTTGCCTTAACCGGATTTGCTAAATATAACGTCGGTCAAAAAGTAAACCTTGAAAAAGCGGTGACCCCAACGACCCGATTAGGCGGCCATATGGTTAGCGGTCATGTGGATGGTATTGCCACAGTGGAGCAGCGCCTTGTGCGTGGCCAAGCCATTGAGTTTTGGCTGGCAGCTCCCGCTGAGTTATCTCGTTATATTGCTCATAAAGGTTCGATCACCATTGATGGCGTTAGCTTAACGGTAAATGAAGTTGATCAGCACAGATTCAGATTAACCATAGTGCCTCACACTGCAGCTGAAACCACCTTATTAGCTTTACAAGCGGGTCATAGCGTCAACATCGAAGTTGACCTTATTGCACGTTATCTTGAACGCTTAATGAAAGTAGAACAAAAGCCAGCCACTGAAAGTGGTGTCACAATGGAATTGTTGGCAAGTGCTGGATTTATGCGATAACTGATTATTACTGGTAAATATTATTACCGGAGCATATTTACTCTATATCGCTGATATAGACAAAACAATATAAAGGTCTTAGCAATGGCATTACATAGTATAGAAGAGATCATCGAAGACATTCGTCAAGGTAAGATGGTTATCTTGATGGACGATGAAGACAGAGAGAACGAAGGTGATCTTATCATGGCGGCCGATAAGGTGACGCCAGAGGCCATTAATTTTATGGCGACCTTTGGCCGTGGACTGATTTGCCAAACCATGACTAAAGAGCGTTGCCAGCAACTGAACTTGCCGTTAATGGTTACCAACAATAATGCTCAGTTCTCAACAAATTTTACCGTTTCCATTGAAGCGGCAACGGGGGTCACAACGGGCATTTCAGCCCATGATCGCGCTGTAACCGTTCAAGCGGCTGTTGCTAAAGATGCTAAAGCATCAGATTTAGTTCAGCCTGGTCATATTTTTCCACTTATGGCACAAGATGGCGGGGTGTTAATTCGCGCCGGTCACACAGAAGCGGGTTGTGATTTAGCCCGTCTTGCAGGCTGCGAGCCATCTGGCGTGATAGTTGAAATTCTTAATGATGATGGCACTATGGCCCGTTGTCCAGATCTTGAAATCTTTAGTGAAAAGCACGGTATTAAAATGGGCACCATTGCCGATTTAATTGAATACCGCAACACCAAAGAAACCACGGTTGTGCGTGAAGCTGAATGTAAATTGCCAACGCGTTTTGGTGAGTTTAATATGGTGACTTTCAGAGACACCATCGATAATCAGCTACACTATGCCTTATTGAAAGGTGACGTTGAAGAAAACTGCCTAGTACGGGTACATTTACAAAATACCTTTAATGACTTATTCCACTCTGAACGCGATCAAAAACGTAGCTGGCCACTTGAAAACGCCATGGAGCGTATTGCATCAGATGGTGGTGTATTAGTACTGTTGGCGAATCACGAGCATTCAAGTGACATGCTCGCCAAGGTCAAAGCCTTTGAAGCGGAAGATAACGGTCAAGCGCCTACAGCTGCTAAATGGCAAGGAACCTCGCGCCAAGTCGGTGTTGGCTCGCAAATTCTTTCAAATTTAGGTGTGAGCAAAATGCGTTTATTAAGTTCACCCAAGCGTTATCACTCTCTATCAGGGTTCGGTTTAGAAGTAACTGATTATATTGCAGAATAATTCACTAACTTAGTGAAGTTAACATTTATCAATAATTGCACAGGACTCAGGGCATTTGGCTGTGGTATTATACCGCCACTTTTGCCCAGAGCCGGGTGCTTTAGCTAATTTAGGTAAGATAATGATCGTAGTTGAAGGTAATATCGAAGCAAAAAATGCCAAAGTGGCGATCGTAGTATCGCGTTTCAATAGTTTTCTTGTTGAGAGTCTGCTTGATGGCGCATTAGACACACTAAAACGTTTAGGTCAGGTAAATGACGACAACATTACTGTTGTTCGTGTTCCTGGCGCTGTTGAATTACCACTTGCTGCACGTCGAATTGCTGCTAGTGGAAAGTTTGACGGTATTGTTGCACTTGGTGCAGTAATTCGTGGTGGTACTCCGCATTTTGATTTAGTTGCTGGTGAATGTAACAAGGGTCTTGCTCAAGTCGCTTTAGAGTATGATATCCCAGTTTCATTTGGCGTTTTAACCACTGATACCATCGAGCAAGCAATTGAACGCTCTGGTACTAAAGCTGGTAACAAGGGCACTGAAGCTGCACTTGGTTTACTAGAAATGGTTAACGTTCTGCAAGAATTAGAACAACAGTTAGTATAGTAGTAGGAAAAGTAATGAAGCCTTCAGAGCGCCGCAAGGCACGCCGTTTAGCTGTTCAAGCTATTTATTCATGGCAGTTAAGCAAGAACAATGTTGCTGATGTTGAACATGAATTTTTAACTGAACAAAACATTAACGGTGTTGATGTAGCTTATTTTCGTGAATTGCTATCAGGTGTAGCCACGAAAGCAACTCAACTTGATGATCTGCTAAAGCCTCATTTAGATCGTGATATTGAAGATGTATCACCCGTTGAGAAAGCCATTGTGCGTTTAGCAGCTTATGAATTAACTTATCGTAAAGATGTGCCATATAAAGTGGCCATTAACGAAGGTATCGAATTAGCGAAAGCGTTTGGTGCTGACGATAGTCATAAGTTTGTCAATGGTATGCTAGATAAGCTTGTTACTCGTAAGTAATGAATGAAAACGGTATCTTCGGATACCGTTTTTGTATGTAACGCTTTTTTCTACAAAATAATAGGTGGGCGGTTATCCGCACCAGATTATATCGTGAAAGAATTCCAACTTATCGAACAATTTTTCCGTGATAAAGGTCAGCAACGTCGAGATGTGCATTTAGGCATTGGCGATGACTGTGCATTAGTCCAACCGGCGGAAAACACATCTATTGCCATATCTTGCGACACCCTAGTCGAGAATGTCCATTTTTTACCGACAATGCCAGCTTATGAGCTTGGCTATAAATCTGTAGCGGTAAATTTATCCGATCTTGCTGCCATGGGCGCAGATCCGGCGTGGATGACGTTAGCGCTAACCTTGCCAGATGTTGATAATGAGTGGTTAGCGCAATTTAGCCAAGGGCTATTTGAAGCGGCTGAATATTACAGTGTTAGTCTGATCGGTGGTGATACCACCCGCGGGCCTCGCTGCATCAATATTACTATTCATGGTCAAGTGCCAACCGGTAAAGCATTAACCCGTAGTGGCGCGAAAATTGGTGACTGGGTGTATGTTACTGGCACTTTGGGTGACTCTGCCCTTGGGCTTGATATCCTGTTGGGCAAAAAAGAAGTCGCACATCAACATAAAGAATTTTTAATTAACCGTCACTATCATCCAACGCCTAGAATACTAGCGGGTCAAGCGCTACGCTCTTTAGCAACCAGTGCCATTGATTTATCTGACGGTTTATTTTCTGATATTCAGCACGTTTTAAAGGCATCTAATGTGGGTGCGATTATTGATGTGAATGAATTACCGCTATCGGAATCATTACAAGCATCATTGAGCCCTAATGAAGCAACTAGTTATGCGTTAACTGGTGGCGAAGATTATGAGTTGATGTTTACTGTACCAGAATCTCAACGTGGCGCTTTGGATATTGCACTGATCCACGCTGGGGTTAAATTTATTAAAGTAGGTCAAATTTGTGCCGGCGAAAAGTTACGCTTAGTGGCTGATGGCAAACCTTTTGAGCTAGAAAAAAATAGTTTTGAGCATTTCTAATGAAGTTTATTTCAACCGATCCAGCCGTTAAGAAATTAACCTTAACAAACCCTGTACACTTTTTAGCATTAGGTTTTGGCAGTGGTTTAGCCGCCAAAGCCCCGGGCACCTTTGGTACCCTTGCCGCAGTGCCGATTGTGTACTTGATGAGCTTTTTAAGCCTATCGGCTTTTATTTTTATCACGCTAATTAGCTGCCTTGTTGGTATTTATATTTGTGATAAAGCCGCTAAAGATATGGGCGTTCATGATCATGGCGCAATTGTGTGGGATGAAGTCGCAGGCTTAATGATCACCATGATTGCCGCCCCTGCTGGGGTAATTTGGTTAGTGGTTGGTTTTGCGTTATTTCGTTTTTTCGATATTTTAAAACCGTGGCCAATTCGTTGGCTCGACGCTAAAGTGCATGGCGGTTTTGGGATCATGATTGATGATGTATTAGCGGGGATTTTCTCGTTAATTTGTTTACAGTTGTTGGCTTATTATATTTAACCAATGATACTTTAATCTCTTTAAAGCTAATCCCATTAAACGTTAAGCCCACTTCATAGTGGGCTTTTTAATGGGCGATGATTAATGGATGATGCTTAAAGCTGCAAGATTATTGCAATAGCTCTCTAGCATTCGCTAAGGTATTTTCAGTTATCACATCACCCGCAAGTAGTCTTGCTAGCTCATTGACTCGCTCTTGTTTATCCAATGACTTCATATTCGTCTCAGTGCCGCCACTTTTGGTGAATTTATTCACTAGCATATGTTGGTGACCATTACCTGCAACTTGCGGTAAATGCGTCACACAGAGCACCTGAGTTGATTGACCTAAGCTGCGTAGCATTCTTCCCACAACTGCTGCAGTAGGTCCTGAAATACCTACATCCACTTCATCGAATATCAAGGTTGGTGTTGATACCTTTTTAGCGGTGATAACCTGAATACCAAGCCCAATACGTGACAATTCGCCACCAGAAGCTACTTTGGCAATGGGCTGCATCGGTTGACCGGGGTTGGTGGTAACCAAGAATTCAACTTGATCACAACCAGAAACTGATTGTAGTTCTGGGTTAAAATTCACCTCAATGCAGAATCTGCCTTTGGGCATATTTAACTCTTGAATCGATTGGGTGACTAACTTATTAAGCTCTTTAGCATAGCGGTTACGGCTATGGCTGAGTTTTTGGGCGCTAATTACGTAAGCTTTTTTGCTTTCATCTACTTGCTGCTGAATTTCATCAAGCCTTGTGGCATCGTTATTAAGCTCGCTAAGTTCAGCTTTTAAAGCTTGGTGATGCTCAAACAGTTGCTCAGAGCTCACATGGTGTTTTCTTGATAATTGCATCGCCTTTGAAATGCGCTGCTCAAGGTAAGCAAAGTGTTCAGGATCGAGTTCTATTCGGCTTAAATAGTCCTGAACTTCGCTGCTGCTTTCCTGCACTTGAATTAACGCTTCATTGAGCATTTGAGCAATATTACTTAGTTGTGGGTCAAACTCAGTTAGGTTCTCAGCTAAGCCCACGACCCGATTAAGTAAAGATTCAATATTGGCTTCATCGTCATCACACAGTAATTGCAGGCTGGATTGGCAGGTATCAATTAACTCTGTGCCGTTAGCAAGGCGTTTATGCTCTTGCTCAATCTCAATAAATTCACCGGCTTTAAGATCAAACTCATCAAGCTCTTCAACTTGATATTGCACTAGCTGTTTTCTGGCGATACGCTCTTGCTGATTTTGTTGTAATTGTTTCAGTTCATTTTCGATTAACTTACAGCGTTGATAGCTTTTGCTTACCCCATCAAGCAATAATTTATGGTTGGCGTAGCTATCAAGAAGGGTCAGTTGATGCTCGCTTTTTAACATTGCATGATGCGCGTGTTGGCCGTGAATACCGACAAATAATTGCCCTAGAGATTTAAGCTGGGCTAACGGAACTGGATTACCATTTATATAGGCACGTGAGCGGCCATCGGCATTAATTGTTCTTCTTAAGATACATTCGTCTTCGACATCAAGGTCATTGTCCTCTAGCCAGCGCTTAGCAAATGGCACATCATCTAAGCTAAAGCGGGCACTCACTTCGGCTTTGGTTGCACCTGGTCTAACGCTATTGGCATCTGAGCGATTACCAAGGCATAAGCCCAGGGCATCAATAGCAATGGATTTACCAGCACCGGTCTCACCAGTAATGCTGGTCATGCCAGCTTTAAAGTCGAGTTCTAGAAAACGTACAATTGCGAAATTATTAATGCTTAATTGGCACAGCATAATCAATCCTTGTGTGAATAACCATCAAACCACTGTATCCGCATACAGTTTACACTGTTTTTATATACAGTAAAGTACTGTATAAAAAATGGTGCTGATTTTTTATACGAGGATTAAACCAAGGCGCTTAAGATTTTTTCAATAATGGGCAAACTAATAAAGGTGGCTGTAGTGCTGATCAATATGCACTTGGCACTTGATAAGGCATAGATTTGGTAACGCTGTGCCAGTAAGTAAACACTTGCTGCTGTCGGCAGTGCCGCCAGAATGACGCCCATAAAAACTAGCTCAGACTCCACCTTAAAATAGCTTAATAAAACATAGGCAAATAACGGCTGGACAATGAGTTTTAAACTATTCAGCAAGCTCATTTCAAGGGCGATATTATGTTTTTTAGGCCCAGCTTTTGCGCCGCGATGCATGGCTTTAGCTAACACCATGCCAATGGCAAATAAGGCGCAGGGGCTAGAGGTGTTTCCGATTAACCGAAACATCATGCTGATACTGTCAGGTAGGTTTATTTTGAGCGCTGATACCAATACCCCTAGGGCGCAACCAATAACGATGGGGTTGGTGATTAATGCGTTGAGCATAATCATAATAGGATGACGTTGTTGGGTTTTATTCACCGCAAGTTCCATGCTCACCAGTGCAAATGCGAACATGATAATGGACAGTAGACTGGCAATGGCTGCGGTGGCGATGGCTTGATTGTTATCAGGATACAAGTTCATCATTAAAGGGATCCCAATAAAGGCGGTATTACCAAAACTGGTGTTTAGGCCTCTAATTGCAGCTAGCGCGGGCTGTTTATTGTCTGCAAGGGTTGAGATGATCACTGTAATACAATATGTGCCCGCCATAGCGAGGCCAAAGGCGAATATAAATCCCCATTGCAGAATATCGTTAATGTCAGTTTCGGCCAGTGCAATAAATAAAATAGCAGGGAAGGCGATATAGTAGACGTATTTATTTAGCGCCGAGTCACTATCTTGGGGGAGTAATTTAAGTTTCTGGACACTAAAGCCAATAACCATGATGCCAAAAACAGCGATAAGTGGGGTTAGGATACTAGGCAAGCTTGATTCCTTTTTAGGACCTTGAATGAAATATCAATAATGTGGGCGTTGGATATCTTACTTTAATGGCGCCAATAAGATATTAGATAAAGGTAAGGTATGAGATGAATCTAAGTTATTCAAATAAGTTAAGTTTTTAAATTAAACTAAGATAAGAAAAACTGCATAGATCTGATACGACAAGGAGGATGTAAATGTTGCCCATCAGGTTGGCATTAGAGTATAAAGCTATCTGTTAGCGGTATCTTTAATAAGGGCATGATGACAGGCCCTTATTAAAGAGTGCTATTGCTACTTAAAGAGTGCTATTGCTACTTTAAAAGTATCATTGCTGCAGACTGATGCCGATATTAGACACGCCAGCATCAATGATTTCTTTGCGTAATTCCTTAATGAATTCAGGTGTGATTTTTGTTGTTTCTTCAATCACATCTAATAACATTCCTTGTAAGTGCTTCTCTTCTTGCATTACAGGATGGTTAAATACGAACTCTTCTACAACATCTTCATTCATGACGTCTTCAAGTTCTTCAATGCTAATGGCTTCAATATAGTTGGCCACTGTACTTGATGATAATTTACTGACGTTGGTAATATCTTCTTCGATTTTAGCTTGTATGCCACCGAGTAAAGTCGATAACGCTACAGCAGCATCCATTGCAGGATAAACACCGTAGGCTTCAAAATCTGCAGGCTCAGGGGTATTTTCATCTAAACGCTGTAAGTGAATATCGTAATTAAACTTAAGCTTTTTATCGTATTGTGATTGCCAAAGTAAATCCAATACTGTGCTTAATACTTTAGGCTCGCCAAACTCACACACTTCGGAGAAAAGGGCGTAATTGGGCAGCATGCGCTGACATAGCGCGGTCGCAAAAAGTTGCTTTTGAGGTAATGACAGCGCTTTTAAACGCTTAAAAAAACCGGGTTTATTGCTCATAGGGAACATCCGCTGATAACTGTGATATCACTTGATTTGCTGCTGATTCTACCTTAGTTAGCTCGTCAAGTAACTCAAGTATTTCAGGTTCTAAGTCTTCGATGTTGGTTTTGTGCTTTAACGCAGACTCTAATTCTTGGCAAAGTTTTTGGGTGTTGGGCACCCCACAATAACAACTCGCTCCATGAAGTTTATGCACGGTTTGCAGCATAAGCGAACTATTGCTGCTTTTTAATGCCGTTTCTATGTCGCTGACACTTTCAGGCAGTGAGTCCACCAACATTTGCAGCATCTCTAATGCTAAATCCGGTTTTTGATTGGTTTGTGCTAAGCACAGCTCCCAATTAAGGGTATGCATATCAAAGTGGGTAAATTTGGGTTTATTTATCCAGCGATCAATCACCCCTTTTAATGCCGCTTCATCAATGGGTTTTGGCAGATAACCGTCCATGCCGCTACCTAAAATTAATTCTCGCTCTTCAGCGATAGCGTGGGCTGTTACCGCAATAATAGGTGTATTGCGGTTAAGTGAGTCTTGGCGGATAAGTTTGGTTGCTGTAACCCCATCAGTGCCGGGCATTTGAATGTCCATAAAGATAACATCGAAGGCTTGTTTTTGGGCATAGCTCACGGCTTCATCACCGTTATTGACAGAGATGACATTAACCACCAACTCTTTCAGTAGGGTATCGATTAGCTTTAAGTTAGCAAGGTTGTCATCAACAGCAAGTACGCTCAAATTCTTGCGCTCATACACAGTCGCGGGTAGTGACTCGGTTAATAGCGCTGTTTGAGTGGGTGGATGAATTAAGTGGTTAGCCAACTCGTAGTCACTCACTGGCATACTGAGTAAAATATCGCTATTAGGCCTCAATGCTTGGTTTAATATTTTTTGCTGCTCGATGCAATCATGAAGCAAGACTAAACATGAGGTCTTTTCCCTCGCCATGCTTAAACAGCTTAATAACTGCTCTTTATCACTAAAGCCATGGCAGTTAAGCAGAATATAATCGTAATGCACTTTGCTTGATGAAAGCGTTGACTCTAAATGGCTAATTTGGCCAACAGTGGTTAAATGTAGCCCCCACGCTTCAAAGCGGCGATTGAGCATATCGCGGCTTAGCTCTCTTGATTCAAATAACAACAGGGTTTTATTACGTAAAGAGTCCAAATGCAGCACTTCACCAATATGAAACTGGCTTAATTCCAATGGCAGCATGAACCAAAATGTTGAGCCTTGATTTGGAATTGAGGTAAAGCCAATTTGGCCGCCCATTTGGTTAATCAAACGTTTGGTGATCACTAAGCCCAAGCCGGTACCACCAAAGCGGCGTGAAATAGACGAGTCTGCTTGGCCAAAGGCCTGGAACAGATATTCTTGCTGACTTTCATCAATACCAATACCGGTATCAATTACTTCACAGCGCAGGGTGATATTTTCATCTTTTTGGCCTACAAGATGAATTTTCAAAATAACGCTACCTTGATCGGTAAACTTAATCGCATTGCCCAATAGGTTCGTCATGATTTGTGCAACCCGCATCGCATCACCGCTGACACTTTCAGGCACGTTGTCGTCAATATCAATAATCAGTTCGATGTCTTTTTCTTGAGCGCTGCCGGCCACAATGCTGACGGTTTCAGAAATGGTTTCCCGCAGGGCGAATGGCATTTTCTCTAAGACCATTTTACCGGCTTCTAATTTGGAGAAATCAAGAATGTCATTAATGATCCCCAGTAAGTTACTGGCGCTTCGTTCAATGGTTTTTATGTAATCTAACTGACTTGAGTGCAGCGGCGTTTTAATTAACTGCCGAGAAAATCCAATCACACCGTTTAGTGGTGTTCTTAATTCATGGGACATATTTGCTAAGAACTCTGATTTAATGCGACTGGCTTCAAGGGCGCGCTTTTTGGCTAAATCAAGCTCGACGTTTTGGATTTCAATTTGTTCAAGGGTTTCCCGTAAATCAGAGGTCGCTTGGTCAATGTTTTGCTGCATTTCATCGTGATATTCTGACAATGAACTAGCCATGGCATTAATGCCGCGCTTAAGTAAATCTAGCTCGCCGATTAATTGTCCATCAAGACGGGTGTCTAACTTACCTTCACGAATTTTTGCTACTACTCTTACCATTTCAGTAATGGGGTAGTTAACATGCTTAACCAAACGGAATGTGAAAAACAGATTCAGCTGCACCCCAATTAATACAATGACAAATGCGGCAATGGCGGCACGGTGTTGCTCAAGTAAGGCATTTTCTTTATTGAGTAATATTGAGATATACCCCAATATTTGTTGCCCTTCAGCATTGGTGATAATTTTTCTTGGGCCGTTGGCGGGCGAAATTGTCACCCCTTGCGGGTTAGTTTGTTGATTAACGCCGGTATAAGACATAATCGGCACCCGTATCACCATGGTGTCGTCGATGGTTTCATACTGAGTCGAAATTAAAGACTTTAACGCTGCTGTATAGCGCATACTCTCAAAATCTTTATGGTAGTGAGATGTTACAAATAATTGATTTTCATCATCAAAAATAGCAATTGAGTGAATAAGGGCAGAGTTGTTTAATTGCGATGCTGCCAGTAAACGTTTGCTGGCTTCTCTGTCTTCAGTGACCAGTCCGAACTCGCTGGCAATGGCCAAAGGCTCGACAATACTTCTACCTTGATTGATTAAGGTCTCTTCGAGTTCATAAAAACGGTTTATGGTGAAGTAACTTCCAAGTAGAATACCCACCATGACCGTTGGCGCTAACGCAAGTACCAGTACCCAAGAGCGAAGACTGTATTTGGTCATGTTGTTAGCATTTTTCATCGTGAAGACATTATTCCTAAAGACTTTTTATCTATGATGAGGACTAGACTGCCAGAAACAGAGCCGTCTTGACTAGTCATTTATTCAATACCTGAGGCCAAAATGGCACAATTTTTTAAAGCAAAACCAAACAAAACTAAACAACTGTCGGCCAAGTTGACTTTAACGGTATCACAACTTGATCATCTCGGTGCAGGTATTGCTCAACATGACGGCAAAGTGGTATTTATTCCTGGGGCTCTGCCCGGTGAAACGGTAACCGCGCAATTAATTGAACAAAAGAAAAAGTACGCTAAAGCTAAGCTGCTTAAAATTCAAATCGCAACCGATAAAAGAGTCGCGGCGCAATGCCCTCATTATCAGCAATGTGGTGGCTGCGACTTACAACATATGAGCATTGATGCGCAGCGCGAATATAAGCAAGATGCACTACAAAATTTAATGGGTAAGTTAGCGGTCAATATTGATGACAAGATCATGACTTCAATGATAACCGGTGAGCAATGGCATTATCGTCGTCGCGCACGGCTAGCTACGTTATTTGATAAAAAGACGAAGCATTTACAATTAGGCTTTCGAGCTGCCAATAGCAATAATATCGTTGATATTAAGCAGTGCGATGTATTGGCTGTAGCATTGTCGGCATTGATTGAACCCTTCTCAAACGTGCTTAATCAGTTACAAGCTAAAATGACACTCGGTCACCTTGAACTCACTGAAGCTGAAAATGGCATATTTGCAGTACTTAGAATCACCAAAGCATTGAAAACCGATGATGAGCAGCGCCTGAAAGCGTTTGCTTTGGAGCATCAAATACAGTTGTTAGTGCAAGATAATGATGGCGAACTGCGTTCGCTAGTCAGTGACGATCATATTGAATTACCCAAATATTTGTTAGCTAACGGCCAAGTCGAATGTCGATTTAGCCCGGGAAATTTTGTGCAGGTCAATGCTGATATTAACCAGCGTATGGTCGCACAGGCCATCGAGTGGCTAGATCCACAACAAGATGAACGAATTTTGGATTTATTTTGTGGGGTAGGTAATTTTAGTTTGCCCCTTGCTACCCAAGCCGCTGATGTTATTGGTGTTGAAGGCGTACCTGAAATGGTTACGCAGGCGAAACAAAATGCTGCTGATAACAACTTAACCAACCTGAGTTTTTTTCACGCTGATTTAAGTGCGGATTTATCTCAAGCCTCTTGGCTGGGCAAAATTGATAAACTATTGCTCGATCCTGCCAGAGCGGGGGCGTATGAAAGTTTGCAATGGTTATCTAAAATGAAGCCTAAAAAAGTGGTGTATGTGTCATGTAATCCGGCAAGTTTAGCCAGAGACAGCCAAGTATTAATCGAACAAGGCTATCAGCTTAAAAAACTAACCATGTTGGATATGTTTCCACAAACTCATCATATCGAAGCGATGGCATTGTTTGAAATTAAATAACTTGCTGCGCTGGCGTGGCAAACCAGTAAAATCAACTGTTTTTACTGCCAACTCAAACAGAAATACTGTTTGAAGATGACATTTTTTAAATTGATTAATATTAATTTGACATAAATAACTGAATGCTCAAGATGAAAGCATTAGAGTAAATAACACATCAACACAGATTCAGTTATTTGTACGCGTAAAAGTCAGTACCAATAAGGAAGTTAATTATGGTCTCAGTTCGAGAAGCACATTTTAATCTAGCCGATTTTAATATCGACGAATGGGTTATGCGTTATATCGATAACGCCGAAGAAGCCCTATTGTTACGGGATTTGATCCTGTATCTAGATATGTTGCCAACGAAATCTCCCGATGTACATCGGGCCTTGCTTGAGCGCGCCCGTGAAATGGTGGAAATTCTAGCGCCATTGAATATGGATATCGAGACCTTACAAGCTTCATTATTATTTATTGCTCATGATGCCGGTATTTTATCAATTGAAACAATTGAAGAAAAATATGGCGCTAGCTTAAGCAAGCTAGTGGCAAGCGTGGTGACCATGGAGGCTATTGGCGCCTTAAAAGTCAGTCCTGACTCTCGAACCGCCGAGCCGCAAATCGATAATATTCGTAAAATGTTATTGGCCATGGTCGAAGATGTACGCGCGGTAGTGGTTAAGCTTGCTGAGCGGGTAGCGCTACTTCGTGAAGTTAAAAATGCCGATGAAGAAACCCGGGTATTGTTGGCAAGAGAAGTGGTCGATATCTACGGCCCGCTTGCCAACCGTTTAGGAATTGGGCAATTAAAGTGGGAATTAGAAGATATCTCGTTTCGCTACCTGCACCCGACAGTTTACAAAGATATTGCCAAACAGTTAGATGGTAAACGTGTCGACAGAGAAGTGTTTATCGATAAGTTTGTTACCCAGCTGCAACAGCGTCTGGATAATGACCAAATTCGCGCGAAAGTCTATGGCCGCCCGAAACACATCTATAGCATCTGGCGTAAGATGAAAGGCAAAGACTTGAAGTTTGATGAGCTGTTTGATGTGCGCGCGGTGCGTATTGTCACAGAGCGCCTCCAAGATTGTTATGGTGCTTTAGGTGTCGTGCATACCCTTTGGCATCATATTCCCCGTGAGTTTGATGATTATGTGGCCAACCCTAAACCCAATGGTTACCAATCAATTCATACCGTGGTCGTTGGCCCTGAAGGTAAAACGGTAGAGATTCAAATTCGTACTGAAGCTATGCATCAGGACTCAGAACTTGGGGTCGCAGCCCATTGGAAGTACAAAGAAGGCTCTGCTGGTGGCAAGCAAAGTGGCTATGAAGAAAAAATTAATTGGCTACGTAAAATTTTGCTGTGGCAAGAAGATGTTGCTGAAACCGGAAACCTGGTTGATGAAGTCCGCAGCCAAGTATTTGAGGACAGAGTCTATGTGTTTACCCCTAATGGCGAAGTGGTTGATTTACCATTAGGCTCCACCGTGCTCGATTTTGCTTACTACATTCATTCCCATGTGGGCCATAAATGTATTGGCGCCAAAGTCGATGGCCGTATTGTGCCCTTTACTTATCAAGTTGAAACCGGTGAGCGTATTGAAATCATTACCTCAAAGCATCCTAATCCGAAGCGCGATTGGTTAAATCCAAATTTAGGCTACATCAAGTCGTCTCGCTCTCGCTCGAAAATTCAGC
The DNA here is from genome assembly GCF_041469265.1 of Shewanella sp. 10N.286.51.B2. Taxonomy (NCBI): domain Bacteria; kingdom Pseudomonadati; phylum Pseudomonadota; class Gammaproteobacteria; order Alteromonadales; family Shewanellaceae; genus Shewanella; species Shewanella sp. 10N.286.51.B2. The sequence continues at coordinate 20,746 of NZ_JBFRKH010000015.1, read as the reverse complement.
ATTGGTTCAAGCAGCAAGACCGCGATAAAAACATGGTGGCAGGGAAAGAATTACTTGAGGCTGAACTTAACCGTGTCTCACTTCATTTAAAAGATGCCAAAGTTGCGGTTGAGCGCTTTAATATGAACTCCATGGATGACATGTTAGCGGCTATTGGTGGCGGTGATTTACGCTTAAACCAAGTGGTGAATTACATTGAAACCAGTTTACGCAAAACTGAAGTGACCGAACAAGAGATTGTTGAAGAGCTCATTAAACGCTCGAATCCGAAACCAGCCCGTAAAGGCAAAGGTCAGGTAGAAGTAAATGGTGTTGGTAATTTATTAAGCCATATTGCCAGCTGCTGTAAACCGGTACCGGGTGATGAAATTTTTGGTTATATCACCATGGGCCGCGGCGTGTCAGTGCACCGCAGTGACTGCTCACAGGTTAAAGAGCTAATGCGCGCCCATCCAGAGCGCAGTGTCGAAGTGGTGTGGGGAGAAAACTATTCTGGCGGTTATCGGATTAAAGTACGGGTGATAGCTCATGATCGCAGTGGTTTACTGCGAGATGTCACCACAGTACTGGCGGCTGAAAAGTCCAATGTAATGGCAATGAGTTCAACCTCTGATGAAAAAAACCAAACCGCTACCGTTGAGCTAGAACTTGAACTGTATAACCTCGATGGCTTGTCACGGATATTATCAAAATTAGGCCAAGTTGAAGGTGTGACCGAAGCCAGACGATTATAGTATTAAATCCCAACGGCGCACTTTAGTGTCAAAAGATAAGGTGATAAATCGAAAGGTTTGTCACCTTTATTTTAACTTATCAGCCAGTTTAGGCCATATCATTGAGAAATAGACCATGTCAGCAAATACCCTAAAGCAAGCTAACGATATTATGCAGCCTTTATTAACAATTATGGAAAAACTGCGGGATCCTGAAACGGGTTGCCCTTGGGATAAACAGCAAAGCTTCGAGACTATTGTTCCTTTTACCCTTGAAGAAGCTTATGAGGTTGCCGATGCCATCGAGCAAGCTGATTTAGATTCGCTGCCAGATGAGCTGGGTGATTTGTTGTTTCAGGTGGTGTTTTACTGTCAGCTCGGTAAAGAACAAGGCTTATTTGATTTTGCCACTGTGGTGAATAAAATTTGCGACAAATTAACCAGAAGACATCCCCATGTGTTTAGCGGCGACAACCTTGGCACTAGCGCTGAACAAGTCAAACTTGTTTGGGATGAAATTAAGCAGCAAGAAAGGCTCGCGAAAAGCCAACACTCGATACTTGATGACATTCCAGTAGCAATGCCAGCACTGAACCGAGCGATAAAAATTCAAAAGCGGGTTGCAAAGGTGGGCTTTGATTGGGCTGATTTAGCCCCTGTGGTGGCAAAGGTTCATGAAGAAATCGATGAGGTCATGGCAGAGGCGCAGCACTTAGAAGCCAATAAAGACGAATATTACCCCAAGGTGGTTGATGAAATGGGCGACTTATTATTTGCTGTTGCCAATATGGCAAGACACTTAGGGGTTGAGCCAGAGCAGGCATTAAGGCTTGCTAATCAGAAGTTTGAACGTCGCTTTAAAGGGGTAGAGCAATATGCTGCACAAAGTGGCAAGGCGTTTGAACAGCACTCACTTGAAGAGCTCGATAGCTATTGGGATCAAGTTAAAATGGCAGAGAAAAGTCAGCAGCTTAGTAAAGATTAATCTGCGCACTTGGCAAACATTAGGATGATATTGAATTCAACGCTATGAAAATTAGGGTTAAATTATGACCATGATTTAACTTTGGCTTAATATCAATTTTATGCGTTTATTGTTTGTTGTTAGCGCGCTATTTTGGTAGAATGTCGCCCCGTCCTAGTGCTTTCTTACAAGCACGTTATTTTCAATCTCACATTCTCAGGTTCAGCATGACTACAAGGTATATCTTCGTTACTGGTGGCGTTGTTTCATCACTAGGTAAAGGCATTGCAGCAGCTTCATTAGCAGCAATTTTAGAGGCGCGTGGCCTCAATGTAACCATTATGAAACTTGACCCATACATTAACGTTGACCCTGGCACCATGAGCCCGACTCAGCATGGTGAAGTATTCGTTACTGAAGATGGTGCTGAAACCGATTTAGACTTAGGTCATTACGAGCGTTTCATTCGAACCAAGATGAACCGTCGTAATAACTTCACTACCGGTCGTATCTACGAGCAAGTGCTACGTAAAGAGCGTCGTGGTGATTATTTAGGTGCCACCATTCAGGTGATCCCGCACATCACTAATGCAATTAAAGAAAAAGTACTTGAAGGCGGCGAAGGTCACGATGTTGCTATCGTAGAAATTGGCGGCACAGTAGGCGATATCGAGTCATTGCCTTTCTTAGAGTCAATTCGTCAATTAGGTGCTGAGCTAGGACGTGATCGCACATTATTCATGCATTTAACCTTAGTGCCGTTCTTAGGTGCTGCAGGTGAAATTAAAACTAAGCCAACACAACACTCTGTTAAAGAATTGCGTTCAATTGGTATCGCGCCAGACGTATTAGTTTGTCGTGGCGACCGTGCTATTCCTGCTAATGAAAAAGCGAAAATCTCGCTATTTTGTAATGTAGAAGAAAAAGCCGTTATCTCATTAAAAGATGTCGACAGTATTTATAAGATCCCAGCGTTATTGCGCTCTCAAGGTCTTGATGAGTTAGTGGTTAAACGTTTTGGTATCGATTGTAATGATGCTGATTTGTCTGAGTGGGAAAATGTTATTTATCAAGAAGCTAATCCAAATGGTGAAATTACCATTGGTATGGTGGGTAAATACATCGAACTACCAGATGCTTATAAGTCTGTGAATGAAGCACTTAAGCATGCAGGCCTTAAAAACCGCCTAACAGTGAATATTCAGTATGTTGATTCACAAACAGTAGAAGCTAAAGGCGCTGAAGTACTAGAAGGTTTAGACGGTATTTTGGTTCCTGGTGGCTTCGGTGAGCGTGGTGTTGAAGGTAAAATCTTTGCGGCGCAATATGCCCGTGAAAATAACATTCCATACTTTGGTATTTGTTTAGGTATGCAAGTGGCATTGATCGAGTTTGCTCGACACGTTGCTAAACTTGAAGGGGCTCATTCAACTGAGTTTAAACCAGAAACAGAACATCCAGTCATTGGTCTGATCACAGAATGGATCAATGAAGAAGGTAATGTTGAGCTGCGCCATGAAGCGTCAGATTTAGGTGGCACTATGCGTTTAGGCGCACAGTTATGTCATTTAGCTGAAGGTTCTAAAGCCGCTGCAGCATATAACTCTACTACTTGTGTTGAACGTCATCGTCACCGTTTTGAAGTGAACAACAACTATGTTGAGCGCTTAGAAAAAGCTGGCCTGGTATTTAGTGGTTTGTCATCAGATCGCAAATTAGTGGAAATGATTGAGCTTCCTAATCACCCTTGGTTTGTAGCAGGTCAATTCCACCCTGAATTCACTTCAACACCTCGTGATGGTCATCCATTATTTGAAGGTTTTGTTGCTGCTGCTGCGATTCATCAAAAAGGTGAAGCTGAGTAATTAAAAATAAAGCCACTGATAATCATATCAGTGGCTTTTTTTTATCTGGTCAATTTTTTATCTGCTAATTAATAGATGTGACCTAGGTAGTTGCCGCTTAACGATAATCGGTCTATGCTATGGCTTCAGTTGACCTTTTATTACCAAACTGAAAGTGAAATACCAATAATTGCGCAATTATTAATAAATTGTCGGTGTTTATTGGTATTGATTTTCTATTTTAATATTTAACTTACATATATTGAGGGCATTATGGCTAACATTATTAACGTCATTGGTCGTGAAATCATGGATTCACGCGGTAACCCAACGGTAGAAGCTGAGGTTCACCTTGCTGACGGTTCTATCGGTATGGCTGCTGCACCATCGGGTGCATCAACAGGTTCTCGTGAAGCACTTGAATTACGTGATGGCGACAAAGCACGTTACTTAGGTAAAGGTGTTCTTAAAGCTGTTGAAGCTGTAAATGGCCCAATCGCTGAAGCGTTAAAGGGTAAAGATGCACTTGCACAAGCTGAGCTTGATCAAATCATGATTGACTTAGATGGCACAGAAAACAAAGCTAAGTTTGGCGCAAACGCTATCCTAGCTGTTTCTCTTGCTGCTGCTAAAGCGGCTGCTGTTTCTAAGAAAGTACCTTTATACGCTCACATTGCTGATCTAAACGGTACTTCTGGTGTTTACTCTATGCCTCTTCCAATGATGAACATCATCAATGGTGGTGAGCACGCTGATAACTCAGTAGACATTCAAGAATTCATGATCCAGCCTGTTGGCGCAGCTAACTTCCGTGAAGGCCTTCGTATGGGCGCTGAAGTATTCCATAGCCTTGCTAAAGTTCTTAAAGCTGGTGGCCACTCGACTGCTGTTGGTGATGAAGGTGGTTTCGCGCCAAACCTTGAGTCTAACGAAGCTGCACTTGCTGCAATCAAAGTGGCTGTTGCAAACGCAGGTTACGAGCTAGGTAAAGACATTACCTTAGCGATGGATTGTGCTGCATCTGAGTTCTTTGATAAAGAAGCCAACATCTATGATCTTAAAGGTGAAGGCAAGAAATTCACCTCTGAAGAGTTTAACTACTTCCTTAAAGATTTGACTGAACAGTACCCAATCGTATCTATCGAAGACGGTCTTGACGAGTCTGACTGGGATGGTTTCGCACACCAAACTAAGCTTCTAGGTGATAAAATTCAATTAGTAGGTGATGATTTATTCGTAACTAACACTAAGATCCTTAAGCGTGGTATCGACAACGGTATTGCTAACTCAATCCTAATCAAATTTAACCAAATTGGTTCGTTAACTGAAACGTTAGCAGCAATCAAAATGGCTAAAGATGCGGGTTTCACCGTGGTTATCTCTCATCGCTCAGGTGAAACTGAAGATGCAACTATTGCAGATCTTGCTGTAGGTACTGCTGCTGGCCAAATCAAAACCGGTTCATTAAGCCGCTCTGATCGCGTTGCTAAGTACAACCAACTGCTGCGTATCGAAGAAGCATTAGGCTCAAAAGCACCGTATAACGGTCTTAAAGAAGTCAAAGGCCAAGGTTAATTTTCCTTGAGCTAAAAAAAGGCCACCACTAGGTGGCCTTTTTTGTTGTACTATAGTGGGATTAATCATTAATTTCGCCACATTATACCTATGAAAAGCCTATTACTATTACTTTTGATCTTAGTCGGTTTATTACAGTATCGATTATGGCTGGGCGAAAATAATTTATCCCAATATATGAATCTGAAAAAACAGATTGCCAGCCAACAGGCCAGTAACGATAAACTCATCGCTAGAAATCAAATTTTAAAAGCGGAAATCATCGATTTAAAACGCGGCACAGAAGCGATTGAAGAACGTGCTCGAAATGAGTTAGGCATGGTAAAAGAAGGTGAAACTTTTTATCGCGTCGTTGGCAACAACCCTCGAAACAATGCTACTTTTGGTCAATAACATCCTATGAACGTTGAGAATCAATCTGTTATCGCGATTGTCCCTGCTGCCGGTATTGGTGCAAGGATGGGGGCGACTATTCCCAAACAATATTTAGCTCTAGGTGAGCAAAGCATCTTAGCCCACACCTTAGATAGCTTGATTACTCATAAAAGAATCAAGCAAGTTATCGTAGCGCTGCACCCTGAAGACACCTTTTTTGCGACTTTATCTCAAGCAAACCACCCTAAAGTGAGCACGGTTATAGGCGGTCAAGAACGTGCAGATTCTGTATTGCGTGCTTTAGTGTCGATTGACAAAGAAACCATGGAGTCTAATTGGGCATTAGTCCATGATGCCGCGAGACCTTGCTTAACCCACAGCGATATCGATAAATTACTTAATGCTAGAGTTGACTGCCCACAAGGCGCGATTCTAGCCATGCCGGTGCGAGACACCATGAAGCGCTGTGCTAACTCAACTAATCTAATTAGTGAAACAGTATCACGTGACCATCTTTGGCATGCATTAACGCCGCAACTGTTTCCCTGCAAAAGCTTGCAGCAACATTTAAGTGATGCACTTAAACAAGGCGTGCAAATTACCGATGAAGCTAGCGCCATGGAGTGGGCTGGTGTTACCCCTGGTTTAGTCACTGGCCGCGCAGACAATATTAAAGTTACTCACCCTGATGACTTGCAGTTAGCAGCGCTGTTTTTATCTCACATAAATTCTCAAAAATAACGGTTATTATTATGTTGAATATACGCATTGGTCATGGTTTTGATGTACATAAATTTGGTAGCGATAAACCGCTGATCCTTGGTGGTGTTACTGTGCCATACGAAACAGGTTTAATTGCTCACTCTGATGGTGATGTAGTGTTGCATGCAGTAAGTGACGCCATACTTGGTGCCATGGCTTTAGGTGATATAGGTAAACATTTCCCTGATACCGATGCCGAGTTTGAAGGTGCTGATAGCAGAGTATTATTGCGCCATTGTGTTTCATTGGCACAAGCTAAACAATTTAATATAGGTAACCTTGATGTCACTGTTATTGCGCAAGCGCCAAAAATGTTGCCACACATTGAAGCCATTAGACAATGTCTGGCTGAAGACCTATGTACCCATATCGATAATATTAATGTGAAAGCCACCACCACCGAAAAACTGGGCTTTACAGGCCGCAAAGAAGGCATCGCAGTTGAGTCGGTCGTCCTTATGGTGCGAGATTAACACTGATAAACGACGATATTACGTCTATTAACGTCACGTAAGCTAATTGCACTCAATAGCTGCAATTACATCATTAGCTCATTTGAGAAGAAACATGACTCCGTTATTTTATTTATTTGGTAAGCCTGATTGCACTGCAGATCTACGCACAGTAAACAGTGACTTTATCGTTAAAGAAATGCTGCCTTTTAGCCCAACTGGCGAAGGCGAGCATCATATGATCCATGTTCGTAAAGATGGCTTAAATACCACGCAAGTGGTAGAAATTTTAGCTAAGTTTGCCAAAGTGCATCAAAAAGAAGTGACATACGCAGGCCAAAAAGACCGAAACGCTGTGACAGAGCAATGGTTTGGGGTGCGTATTCCAGGGAAAGAAACCCCTGATTGGCAATCGCTGTCTGATGAGCACTTAACCATCTTATCAAGCCAACGCCATAGTAAAAAACTGCGTATTGGCGCACTGCTGGGTAATCGGTTTGAACTGATTTTACGAAATGTGTCCGATAAAGCAGTGCTTGAGCAACGGATTTTAAAAGTGGCTGAAATAGGCGTACCTAACTATTTTGGAGAGCAGCGTTTTGGCCATAAAGGTAAAAACTTAGTTTTCGGCCAGCAAATGCTCGCGGGTAAAAAAGTTAAAGATAGAAAAAAACGCAGCATGTATTTATCTGCAGTGCGCTCTAATGTGTTTAACACTGCTGTGTCGTACCGTTTGAGTAAAAATGGCATTGCGCCTATTAATGGTGATTGTGTCATGTTAGCGGGCAGTAAAAGTTTTTTTGTCGCGCAGACATGGGATGAGGCCACAATGAAGCGTTTAGCTGATAATGACATTCAATTGTCTGCGCCATTGTGGGGCAGAGGCGAACTCCCCACTCAAGGGCTTGCATCAGTAGTTGAACAAGCTGCATTAGCTGAGTTAAGCACCGATTTAACCGGGCTTGAGCAAGCGGGTTTAGAGCAAGAACGTCGACCATTATTATTAAAGCCTCAAGCGCTAAAATACCGGTTTGAAAATGATGATGTGTTAGTCATCGAGTTTATTTTACCAGCAGGTAGCTATGCGACCTCAGTATTGCGTGAACTACTGGATTATCAAGATGTTCAAGAAGTGCAGCGACAACAAATGGTGGCAATGCAGCAGCAAGAGCAAGCGCAGCAATTTGCAAATAGCGTTACAAATGACGCAACTAAAAGCACTCTAGAAGGTTAAGTGATGATTAACATATTGGTCAGCAATGATGACGGCGTTACAGCTCCAGGGATCAAAGCCCTAGCGGCAGAGTTAACCAAAATTGCTAATGTGTTAGTCGTGGCGCCTGATAGGAATTGTTCAGCAGCCAGTAATTCTTTGACCTTGACTAATCCATTAAGAATTAATAACTTAGAAAATGGCGCTATTGCTGTCAATGGCACACCGTCAGATTGTGTCCATTTAGCCATTAGAGAATTATGTCCAGTAGAGCCTGATATTGTGGTGTCAGGCATTAATGCTGGGGCGAATATGGGTGATGATACCCTGTACTCAGGTACGGTAGCCGCAGCAATGGAAGGACGCTTTTTAGGCCTACCTGCGATAGCGGTATCATTAGTGGGCAAAGAATTACGTCATTACGATAGTTCAGCAATCTATGCCGCTAAAATAGTGCAAGGTTTACTTGAGCATCCTATTAATAACGATCAAATATTAAATGTAAATGTGCCCGATTTACCGCTAGAACAAATCAAAGGCATGAGAATTACTCGCTTAGGCTCAAGACATAAAGCTGAAGGCATGATCAAAACTCAAGATCCTGCAGGAAGAGATATATATTGGCTTGGGCCTCCGGGCAAAGAACAAGATGCTAGCGCTGATACAGACTTTGGTACAGTTGAACAAGGTTATGTTTCAATTACTCCGCTAACGGTCGACTTAACTGCGTATGATCAGCTTGCTGACTTAGAAAACTGGATTAATAAACTATGAGCCAGGTAGCTTCAACTGTTGCCCTTAATTTAGCCAAAAAACTGCATGAAGCAGGGATCCGTAATCACACTGTGTTGCAGGCGGTATCAAATACCCCAAGGGAGTTATTTCTCGATGGGGCATTAGCCCATAAAGCTTACGAGAATACCGCTTTACCTATTGGGCAAGGCCAAACTATCTCTCAGCCTTATATTGTCGCTAGAATGACGGAGTTATTACTACAACATAACCCTGCTAGAGTGCTTGAAATTGGTACTGGTTCAGGTTACCAGGCAGCGATTTTAGCGCAACTGGTACCTCAGCTTTGCACAATTGAGCGGATCAAGGCGCTACAAATTCAAGCGAGACAACGTTTAAAGCGCTTAGATTTACATAATGTGTCTTTTAAATATGGTGACGGTTGGAAAGGTTGGACCAATAAAGGCCCATTTGATGCCATTATGGTAACAGCAGCTGCAGCATCGGTACCTGAAGCATTATTGGCGCAACTGGCTGAAGACGGCGTGCTAGTGATCCCTGTTGGCGAAGACTCGCAGCAGTTATTAAAAATCACTCGTAAACAAAATGAGTTTCAATCACAAATTATCGAAGCGGTTAAGTTTGTACCGTTAATCAATGGCGACTTAGCTTAACAGTGATGCAAGGGCGATATTTCAAAAGTATGATGGAGACAATGTTGAAGTGTCGTAATTGGCCTTGGGTTACAATTTTACTGCTGTTTATTTCAGGGTGTAGCTTTCAAGCTCACAACCCTGCACCCGTTACGAGTATTTCGAGTAATGCTGGTCAAAAATTTAATAAAGGCTCTATTACCTCTGGCAGTTACAAGGTAAAACGCGGTGATACTCTTTACTCAATTTCATGGGGCGCTGGGCAAGATTTTAATAAAATCGCTCAATATAATGGCTTAAAAGCACCTTATACCATCTATCCAGGACAAACATTAAAACTCACCAAGCCACAGCGCACTAAGCCTGCAGCCAAGCCTGCACCAAAACCGGTCGCTGTAGCGAACACCAAGTCAAAGCCTGCTAATAAAACGGTTGCAAAACAAACTTCAGCACAAAAAAAGCCAGCGACAACGACAAATCAAAATAGTACAAAAAAAGAGCTTGATCACAAAGCTAAGCCTGCGTATTCTGTAAAAACTACCCAAGACAAAACGGTTCAAATAGCGAAAAAATCTGTTTCAACCTTGCCAGATAAAGTAAGTCAGTGGAACTGGCCGACAAAAGGTAAGATTGTAGGTTACTTCTCTAGTACTCAGCAGGGCAATCAAGGCATAAAAATCGCTGGTTCCAGAGGCGATATTATCAAGGCTGCAGCTGATGGAAGAGTTGTTTATGCAGGTAATGCACTTCGGGGCTATGGCAATTTGGTCATTATTAAACACAATGATGATTATTTAAGTGCTTATGCTCATGCAGATGCAATATTGGTCAAAGAAAAGCAATATGTAAATGCTGGACAGACAGTTGCGAAAATGGGTAGTACAGGGACTAATCAGGTGATGTTGCATTTTGAAATTCGTCTCCATGGTAAGTCAGTAAACCCATTAAATTATTTACCTAAACGTTAACTGTTTAGTTCACATTAAAACGGAGGATACGCGCACGAAAATAACTTAATTTTTATCCGGTTTGGGAGAGCACTATATGAGCCAGAAACAAAATACTGCGGTAGCAGAAGAGCTTATGGATTTAGCTAAACAACCACAAGAGATTGCGCTGAAGGAGGCAAAAAATGCCAAGCCAGCACAGCAATCCGACATTGACCAACAAGTTCAAGATGATCTTCAGAAGAATCTTGACGCCACTCAACTATATTTAGGTGAGATCGGTTTTTCCCCTTTGCTTAGTGCAGAAGAAGAAGTCTTCTTTTCACGTAAAGCACTCAAAGGCTGCGAGAAGTCTCGTAACCGCATGATAGAAAGTAATCTAAGATTGGTCGTAAAAATTGCCAGAAGGTATAACAACCGAGGATTAGCATTACTGGATCTTATCGAAGAAGGTAATCTAGGGCTTATTCGAGCAGTCGAAAAGTTTGATCCGGAAAGAGGGTTTCGTTTTTCAACCTACGCAACTTGGTGGATTAGACAAACCATCGAAAGAGCGATCATGAATCAAACTCGGACCATTCGTTTGCCTATTCATGTGGTTAAAGAGCTTAATGTATACTTGCGAACGGCAAGACAGCTTGCGCAAAAACTTGATCATGAGCCGACGGCAGAAGAAATCGCAGACAAATTAGATGTCTCTACTAGCGATGTCAGTCGAATGCTAAAACTAAACGAAAAAATCACCTCTGTAGATACCCCACTAGGCGGGGATAACGATAAAGCATTGTTAGATGTTATTGCAGATGATGATTCAGTTGGACCAGATTATAAAGTACAGGATGAAGACTTATCTAATTCAATTGTCGGTTGGTTAAATGAGCTAAATACTAAGCAAAGAGAAGTATTAGCACGACGTTTTGGTTTATTAGGTTATGAACCATCGACGTTAGAAAACGTAGGGGCTGAAATTGGCTTAACACGGGAACGTGTGCGTCAAATTCAAGTCGAAGCGTTAAAGCGTTTGAAAGATGTATTAGGGGCACAAGGCCTATCAGTCGAAGCGTTATTTAGAAATTAACGCCAACCTTTTAAGCGATTAATTTACGCTTAGGGTTATTTACCTTTGAGGACACGAGTTGTCCTTTTTTGTTGGCTTTTTTTTACTCACTTTTATAGAGCCTGAGCATTATGATAGTTAATGAAACTAGGTTCTAAGTATTAGTTATGAGTACTTAATCATTATAATTGTAATGAATGGGCCGTGATAAACAGCCCATTCAGATTTTACACTGAGCACAATTGCGCTCATCATTTACAAGTTTGATAGCCTTTTTAGTTCATAAAGCATGTCAATTGCTTGTTTAGAGCAGTAATCATCAGGATTGACTTTAGGTTCTAAGTGTTAGTTAAATTGTAGTGAATGGGCTGTGATAAACAGCCCATTCAGATGTTACACTGAGCACAATTGCGCTCATCACTTACAAGTTTGATAGCCTTTTTAGTTCATAAAGCATATCAAGTGCTTGTTTAGAGCAGTAATCATCAGGATTGACTTTAGGTTCTAAGTGTTAGTTAAATTGTAATGAATGGGCCGTGATAAACAGCCCATTCAGATGCTACACTGAGCACAATTGCGCTCATCACTTACAAGTTTGATAGCCTTTTTAGTTCATAAAGCATATCAAGTGCTTGTTTAGGGCTGTAATCATCAGGATTGATTTGACTGAGTTTTTCAGTCGCAGCATTCGCTTCAGCTTCAGGGATAGATAAATTTAATGCTTCTTGAATTGGCATTTGCTGGCTATTGGCCAAATCTCTACTTTCTAGCATATGCAGTTTTTGTTTAGCCGCTTTGATCACATGGGCTGGAACACCCGCTAAAGAGGCCACCTGTAAACCATAGCTCTTACTTGCCGCGCCATCTTGCACTGCATGCATAAAGGCAATAGTGTCACCATGTTCGATAGCATCTAAGTGCACATTCGCTGCTGATGGGATCTGTTCCGGCAATTGAGTCAGTTCAAAGTAATGGGTGGCAAATAGCGTTAATGCCGCCACTTTTTCGGCTAAGTATTCTGCCGCTGACCAGGCTAAAGATAAACCATCATAGGTTGAGGTGCCGCGGCCAATTTCATCCATTAACACTAAACTTTTGGCCGTTGCGTTATGTAAAATATTGGCGGTTTCAGTCATTTCTACCATGAAGGTTGAGCGCCCTGATGCTAAATCATCGGAAGCACCAATACGGGTAAATATTCTATCTATTGGACCTATCACTGCTTTTTGTGCCGGAACAAAGCTGCCGATATGTGCCATTAAGGTGATTAATGCCACTTGGCGCATGTAAGTCGATTTACCGCCCATATTAGGGCCAGTAACCACTAGCATTCTTCTTGAAGGTGCTAATTGCACCGGGTTGGCAATGAATGGACTTTGGCTGACTAGCTCAACTACCGGATGGCGACCAGCTTCAATATGAATACCAATCTCGTGAGTGATTTGCGGGCAATTATAGCCAAGGGTTTCAGCTCGTTCGGCGAAATTACTTAATACATCCAACTCTGCTGCGGACTGAGCAAATAGCTGTAACTCATGTAGTTTCGGTAGTAATAAATCAAACAGTTCTTCCCATAGTTTTTTCTCAATGGCCAACGCCTTGCCCTGACTTGAAAGTACTTTTTCTTCGTACTCTTTAAGTTCTGGGGTGATATAACGTTCAGTATTTTTTAAGGTTTGACGGCGTTGATAGCTTAACGGCACTTGATCAGATTGTAGGCGGCTGACTTCAATATAATAACCGTGCACACGGTTATAGCCGACTTTAAGGGAATTAATGCCTGTTTGCTCTTTTTCTCGCAGCTCCATTTGCACTAAATAGTCATTAGCGCCTTCACTTAAACCGCGCCACTCATCAAGCTCGGCGTTATAGCCAGTTTTAATGACTCCACCATCACGAATAAGCATGGGTGGATTATCAACAATCGCTGAGGCTAAAAGCTGTTGCTGCTCAGGGAATTCTCCTAGTTTTCGCGCCAGAGTCTTCAGTTCATCTTGCTGACAATGGCTTAAGGTTTGCTGGATTTCAGGCAGCAATTCTAATGCTTGGCGTAAACGGGCAAAATCACGTGGTCGTGCACTTCTTATGGCAAGCCTTGCCATAATGCGCTCGATATCACCTAAAGCTTTCAGTTGTTGGTGTAAGTCGGCATACAAACCGCTATCAATTAGCTCGGCAACCGCTTGTTGGCGCTGATGAATATGCTGCTGGTTTCTTAATGGTTGGTGGATCCAGCGTTGCAGCATTCGACTGCCCATAGGTGTTGCCGTCTTATCTAGCACCCAAGCAAGTGTATTGTCACGCTGGCCCGACAGGTTCAAAGTTAATTCAAGGTTGCGTCTGGTCGCAGCATCTAAAATGATAGTATCAGCTTGATTAAAAAGGGTAATGCTATTGATGTGCGGCAAAGCTGTCTTTTGGGTGTCTTTGACATATTGCATTAAGCAGCCAGCAGCTTGCAGTGATAAGCGAGCATCTGTAATGCCAAAGCCATGTAAATCTTTCGTGCCAAATTGCTCCAGCAATAGCTGTATGCTGGTATCGTAATCAAATTCCCATTCTGGGCGGCGACGAATACCTTTAATGTTTTCAATTAAATGCACATCGACTAAGTCTTCGCTGTAAAGTAGCTCTGCAGGGCTGGTGCGTTGTAATTCAGCTTCTAATGTCTCAGCGTTTTCTAATTCGACTACCACGAAACGCCCTGATGACACATCTAAAGTTGAGTAGCCGAAACCATTTTTACCTTGATAAACCGCAGCTAACAGATTGTCTTGACGCTCTTGCAGTAAGGCTTCATCAGTTAAGGTGCCAGGCGTTACTATACGGACAACTTTGCGCTCAACCGGACCTTTACTTGTAGCAGGATCGCCAATTTGTTCACAAATAGCTGCTGATTGACCAATTTGGACTAATTTAGCCAAATAGCCTTCAACAGAGTGGTAGGGAATACCTGCCATAGGGATGGCATTACCACCACTTTTGCCTCTAGCGGTCAACGAAATTCCTAAAAATTCAGAAGCAAGTTTGGCATCTTCATAAAATAATTCATAAAAATCTCCCATACGATAAAACAACAACATATCGGGATGCTGCGCTTTAAGCGTCAAATATTGGCGCATCATCGGAGTGTGCTTTTCTAAATTTGGATTTTCAATTGCTGTCATTAATTTGTTGCTCTAAATATGGCTTGGGGATCGGAAAAAAGACCAATACTAATCGGCGCTCATCTTAGCAATAATTGATTTGAATCCCAATAGAGTTACTCATTTAGCGCGGTTCTGAACTGCTATTATCGAGTTGAAAGAGTATAACTATTGGCTTATTTGTCAGATGGTTAACATATTGAAACCACTGTATACAGTAGTCTTTATATACAGTGGTGTAGAAGTTTTAATTATATTTTTACTTATAAGGTATTGATATTGATATTGAAAAACCTTGTTTATTAGTGGTTTTGCAATTTTTTTTTGAGTAACTATTGATACTGTATGATTATACAGTATACTGAGCTCATATTAAGAAACAGACAAATTTATTCGTTATCAATCTCGCCAATGAGATGAGTTCGCTTAGAGGGATAATCACAATGAAAGCAGATCCAAATAAAGAGAAAGCACTGAATGCCGTGTTAGGTCAAATTGAGAAGCAATTTGGTAAAGGTTCAATCATGAAGTTGGGCGCAGACCGCACAATGGATGTTGAAACCATTTCTACTGGCTCACTTTCATTGGATGTTGCCTTGGGTGCTGGTGGTTTACCTATGGGGCGAATCGTAGAAATCTACGGTCCTGAGTCATCAGGTAAAACAACCTTAACCTTAGAAGTGATTGCAGCAGCACAGCGTCAAGGTAAAACCTGTGCGTTTATCGATGCTGAGCATGCTCTTGATCCTATCTATGCTAAAAACCTTGGTGTTGATATTGATAACCTACTTTGTTCGCAACCAGATACGGGTGAACAAGCACTAGAGATTTGTGATGCCTTAACTCGTTCTGGCGCCGTTGATGTGATCATTGTCGATTCAGTGGCGGCATTAACACCAAAAGCTGAAATTGAAGGTGAAATTGGTGACTCACACATGGGCCTTGCTGCTCGTATGATGAGCCAAGCAATGCGTAAACTTGCTGGTAACCTTAAGCAATCAAACACGCTATTGATTTTCATTAACCAAATTCGTATGAAAATTGGTGTGATGTTCGGTAACCCAGAAACTACAACAGGTGGTAATGCACTTAAGTTTTACGCCTCAGTGCGTTTGGATATTCGCCGTACAGGTGCAATCAAAGATGGCGATCAGGTGGTTGGTAACGAAACCCGAGTTAAAGTGGTTAAAAACAAAATTGCAGCGCCATTTAGGCAAGCTGAATTCCAAATCTTGTACGGTAAGGGTATTAACCGTACTGGTGAGCTAGTTGATTTAGGTGTGGCGCATAAGCTTGTTGAAAAAGCTGGTGCTTGGTATAGCTACAAAGGCGGCAAGATTGGTCAAGGCCGTGCAAATGCCGGTAAGTACCTAATTGAAAACCCTGCTGCGGCTGAAGAGATCGAAACTGCATTACGTGAATTATTGCTTAGTAAAGATAAAGAAAAAGATGCCGCCCCTGCTAAACCCGATGAAAACATCGATTTAGAAACCGGTGAAGTGTTTTAAGCCTTTGCTAGGTATTAGTAGTTAGAATTATTAAATCGCGGTGAGCTATATGCTCGCCGCTTTTTTTTATCCAATTTTGCTCAGTATGTAACTCATATCTGTCAGAGGCTATATTTTGCTGTTACGCTAATGAAGCTTAACAGCGCCTATCAATTAGCTTTATAGCCACTCTTGTTAGCCGTTTTGTTAGCTGTTTTAGTTGCGGTAATTTTTTGATTACCCATAAATATGGCTATATTGCACAATCAATCAAATATTCGATGATCAAAATCGTTAAATTCCAGCCTAAAATAGCCAATCTATTGCCCTAGAATGTCGCACCTATAGTTTGTTTAAGTATATAATGTTGGCAATTTAGCGCTGACTAACAGCTTCCTGATAAATACGATTTATCCATTTTAGGGCGATTTCATGTTTCAAACTACCGCAGAACTAAGAAGTGCTTTCCTAGAGTTTTTTCGTCACAACGAACATCAAGTTGTCGATAGTAGCTCTTTAGTACCTCACAATGACCCAACTTTACTATTCACCAATGCCGGTATGAATCAGTTTAAAGACTGTTTTTTAGGTCAAGAAAAGCGTAGCTATACCCGAGCGACAACATCGCAACGCTGTGTACGTGCTGGTGGTAAACATAACGACCTTGATAATGTAGGTTACACCGCTCGTCACCATACCTTCTTTGAAATGTTAGGTAACTTCAGTTTTGGTGATTACTTCAAAGAAGAAGCCATTAGCTATGCATGGCGCTTTTTAACTGAAACATTAAAGCTTCCAACCGAGCGTTTATGCGTCACCATCTATGAAACTGATAATGAAGCGTTTGATATCTGGACTAACAAAATTGGTGTCGCCCCTGAAAATATTATCCGCATTGGTGATAATAAAGGTGCACCTTATGCGTCTGATAACTTCTGGCAAATGGGTGACACAGGTCCTTGTGGCCCATGTTCTGAAATATTTTATGATCATGGCGAGCATATCTGGGGCGGTCGCCCTGGTACTCCAGAAGAAGATGGCGATCGTTTCATTGAAATCTGGAATATCGTATTCATGCAATATAACCGTCAAGCTGACGGCGAAATGAAGCCATTACCAAAACCTTCTGTTGATACTGGTATGGGTATTGAGCGTATTGCTGCGATTATGCAAGGCGTACATTCAAACTATGAAATCGATATTTTCAAACAGCTTATTGCTAAAACGGCTGAAATCATTGGTGTCCAAGATTTAGAAAATAAATCTTTACGGGTTATTGCCGATCATATTCGCTCTTGTGCATTTTTAATTGCTGACGGTGTAATGCCGTCAAATGAAGGCCGCGGCTATGTACTACGCCGTATTATTCGCCGCGCAGTGCGTCATGGTAACAAGCTTGGCGCGACAGATACCTTCTTCTACAAATTAGTGCCAACATTAATTGAAGTGATGGGCGATGCAGCTAAAGGCCTTGTTGATGCTAAAGCAATTGTTGAAAAGTCTTTAAAAGCCGAAGAAGAGCAGTTTGCTAGAACACTAGAGCGTGGCCTAGGTATTTTAGATGCAGCCCTTAATGCACTTGAAGCTAATATTTTAGATGGTGAAACAGCATTTAAACTTTATGACACCTATGGCTTCCCTGTCGACTTAACCGCGGATGTATGTCGTGAGCGTGATATCACCGTTGATGAAGCAGGATTTGAAGCGGCAATGGCTGAGCAGCGCAGCCGAGCACAAGCGGCTGGCAATTTTGGCACTGATTACAATGCAGGCCTTAAAATTGAAGGTGAAACCGAGTTTTGCGGTTATAGCGAGCTAAATGGTCAAGGTAAAATTACAGCTATATATGTAGAAGGTAATGCAGTTGATTCATTAACGGCAGAGCAAGAAGCGGTCATTGTATTAGATAATACGCCGTTTTACGCTGAGTCTGGCGGTCAAGTTGGCGACAAAGGCCATTTAACAGCTAATGATGCTAATTTTGCTGTGACCGATACTCAAATTTTTGGTCAAGCTTTCGGTCATCAAGGCAAGTTAGTTGCTGGTGTTTTAAATGTTGGTGATAGCGTTAGCGCTGAAGTCGATAAAAAACTTCGTCATCGTACTCAGCTTAACCATTCAGTGACCCATTTATTACATGCAGCACTACGTAATGTACTGGGTAGCCATGTAAATCAAAAAGGGTCATTAGTTAACCCTGAGCGTTTACGTTTTGACTTTGCTCACTTTGAAGCGGTCACCGCAGCAGAACTTAAGCAAGTTGAAGACATGGTTAATACTCAAATTCGTCGTAACCATGAATTAAAAACTGCGGTTATGGGGATTGATAAAGCCAAAGAGCAGGGCGCAATGGCGTTGTTTGGCGAAAAGTATGACAGCGAAGTGCGTGTGGTTACCATGGGTGACTTCTCTATCGAGCTTTGTGGTGGTACTCATGTTGGCCGTACTGGTGATATTGGTTTATTCAAAATAACTTCAGAAGGTGGTATTGCAGCAGGTATTCGCCGTATTGAAGCGGTAACGGGTGCCGCAGCAATGGCTTATGTTGCTGAGCAGCAATCTCAACTTGAACAAGCGGCAAGTTTGCTTAAGTCAGATTCAGCCTCTGTTGTAGCGAAATTAAAAGCACAGCTTGATAAAGTAAAATCCCTTGAGAAAGAAATGTCGCAGCTAAAAGATAAGTTAGCTGCAGCAGCCAGTGCCGATATTGCTGGTGAAGCTGTTGAGATGAACGGCATCAAGGTATTAGTTAAAAAGCTTGAAGGTGTGGACCCTAAATCTTTACGAGGCTTGCAAGATGAGCTGAAGCAAAAGTTACCGTCATCAATTATCGTGCTCGGTATTGCTGGCGATGCAAAGGTTAACTTGATTGCTGGTGTGAGCAAAGATCTTGTCGGTAAGGTTAAAGCTGGTGAACTTGTGGCTATGGTAGCACAGCAGGTTGGCGGTAAAGGTGGTGGGCGCCCTGATATGGCCCAAGCTGGCGGAACACAACCAGAGAACTTAGATGCAGCATTAGCCTTAGTTCAACCATGGCTCAGCGAACGTTTAGGCTAACTGACAACTTAAGCCATAAGGTGTTTACGGCATTTTATGGCTTGAGTATTAGGTTGAGCTTTGAGATAGTGGTTCGGCAAGCTTATAAAGCATTCTTAGGTATCATTTTTTACGCTTTTTTGACTCAAGCTACTATAATTCTAAATTGAAGCAACTTTTATGCTTTTTTTGTACGCATAAGCAGCAATTTATTAAATTACCTGTTTTGCTTTTGTTTAAAGAATAGCCTTTAAATGTTATCAACTTGAAATAATCAGGCCGCAGGAATACGTTTTTTCTTTTTTTTGGGGTAAAAAGCTTAAAAGTTTTATTGATTTAGTGTCGTCACTAATGATTTGTATTAAGCTAACATTATTAAACGCGCATATTACGGATAGAAGCTGGTGTATGCTGATTGGACTAAAGGAGCAATCGAATGCTGATTTTGACTCGCCGTGTTGGCGAAACATTAATGATAGGTGATGAAGTGACTGTTACTGTACTAGGTGTAAAAGGTAACCAAGTACGTATCGGTGTGAATGCACCTAAAGAAGTATCAGTTCATCGCGAAGAAATTTATCAACGTATCCAGTCTGAAAAATCTGGCAACGTTACACCTGAAGATGGTGGCAATTTCTGATATATCAGACATTGTTTGCGATTTACCAATAAAGCCAGCGAAAGCTGGCTTTATTGTTTTTAGACTATTTAAGATTGTTTGCTAAAAAAAATACAAATTTTTTTAAATGAATTGATGATAATTGTGGCTTAACTCATCAATGTGCTCAAAAACAGTTCAAATGAATATAAGATGCTGAAAAAGGTTTGACTTATTTTCGGCAAACAGTAATATGTGCGCCAAGAAACGGAGAGGTGGCCGAGTGGCCGAAGGCGCTCCCCTGCTAAGGGAGTATGGGCTTTAACTCCCATCGAGGGTTCGAATCCCTCCCTCTCCGCCATTTCTTAAAATAGTAAACGATGCGGATGTAGCTCAGCTGGATAGAGTACCTGGCTACGAACCAGGCGGTCGGAGGTTCGAATCCTCCCATCCGCACCATTTTCTATTGTTGTGTTTAAATTTTTTAATGAGCGGATGTAGCTCAGCTGGATAGAGTACCTGGCTACGAACCAGGCGGTCGGAGGTTCGAATCCTCCCATCCGCACCATTAAATAATTTAAAAGCTGTAAATTTTATATATGCGGATGTAGCTCAGCTGGATAGAGTACCTGGCTACGAACCAGGCGGTCGGAGGTTCGAATCCTCCCATCCGCACCATATAAAATAGTACCTAATTATGCGGATGTAGCTCAGCTGGATAGAGTACCTGGCTACGAACCAGGCGGTCGGAGGTTCGAATCCTCCCATCCGCACCATAATTCGGAGAGGTGGCCGAGTGGCCGAAGGCGCTCCCCTGCTAAGGGAGTATGGGCTTTAACTCCCATCGAGGGTTCGAATCCCTCCCTCTCCGCCATTATTTGCATATTTTAAATATGCAACTAAGCTCAATTAGCACTGAGTAAAGATTGGCAGTAAAATTTTGCGGATGTAGCTCAGCTGGATAGAGTACCTGGCTACGAACCAGGCGGTCGGAGGTTCGAATCCTCCCATCCGCACCAGTATTAGAAAAAGCCCTGTAGTTATCTACAGGGCTTTTTTTATGCCTAAAATCCAGTCAGTCATATAAAGTGACTTTAAGTTTTCCTGCCAATATACCTACTTCACACTCACTCAAATGTCGCTAACCTGCTTTAGATCTTAAGTCAAAATGAACTGTAACCCTCCCTTATAT
>NZ_JBFRKH010000014.1:57295-158449 GCF_041469265.1 Shewanella sp. 10N.286.51.B2 | reverse complement strand
TCATGGGGGGAATGCAGTCACTGAGCTTGAATAAAATTGACAAGCTTGATTGTTTAAAAGCCTTTATCGTCGGAATATTAGCTTCTTAATAAGTGCACTTGGGGTGGTGCGCTTATCGAATCAAACCTGCCGGAACAGTCTTAAAATCCATTCGTTTCGTATTCACGGGCACCAATGACATCCTTTCATTAGCACCGGCCTTACACTGCCTTTTGGCATTCCTGCGACCTATTATTATTGTTAGTCCCTGTTGCAGGTTTTTAGCTTACATAGCTGCTTTATATCAGCTTTTTATGTAATAAAATTGACAAACCTGAGGGTGAACAGCTCTATATTTTACAATAGATTTGTCGCTAATTAATTGCCGATGGGGGCAGCGTTTAATTCAATCAAGTTTGTCGGAACTGTGTTAATCCCCACTAATTGCTATTAATCGATAACAGCTGCTGATTCAGCTGAGATAACTTAAGTTGTAAGTGAGCTATCTCTGACACTAAAGCGCTTTTCTGTTTAGCTTGTGTACGCTTGCGAGTGGTCACGCCCTCGGCATTAGTTTTTGATGTCATCGCGGTTTCTTTATTTTTAACCCATTGGTAAACCGTTTTTGCTGAGATGCAGTATTGCTTAGCAACATCAGAAATTAATCGATTATGTTGCTTCACTTCAGCGATCACTTGCTGCTGAAAGCTCTCGGGATAAAACTTTGTTTGTGCTGACATATTAGCTCCAAGCATTTAAAAGCGATTAACTTCGTCGGCTTAACGATAAGACTATTCTACTTCCCATAGGCTACAGCCTACATGCTTATAAAAGTGGCACTGATTACGACAAAGATTCAAACATGTGTGTAATAATTTCATCATCGACTCCTGCTGATATTCAAATTTATAAGGCTTAAATTTCTCCACTAAATTGGTCAAATTAAAAGCTACCTCTTTAGTGATACGTAACTCAATGGAATACTTGTGCCAATTATGAAATAAATATTTTACCCTTTTATTACAATGACTTATTTTTTTAAAGTGTTAGCTCTAAAAAGTGGGCGTGAAACATCTTGGTGCAAAAGTACTATTTTGGTGCGAATTGGTTTTAATTGGTAAACAAAAGTAACCATTAAAACTCTATGGTTTTAAGGCACAAAAAAGCGGCAATAAATGCCGCTTTTTATGTTGATGAGAGAGGGGGTTTTACGGCGCTACATTAAGAAAATGGTCGCTAAGCCTAAAAAGGCGAATAAGCCAATCACATCGGTGACTGTGGTTAGTACCATACCGCCAGCCAATGCCGGATCGATATTGAGTTTTTTAAGTATGAGCGGAATACTGGCCCCCGCTAGTCCGGCAACGGTCATGTTAATGAGCATCGCGCCGCCAATGAGACCGCCCAGTGCCATATCACCTTTCCATAGCCACACTGCAAAGAAGACCAGTACCGACCACATGAGGCCATTAAGAAAACCAATGGCTAATTCTTTACCGATAAGCCAACGGGAGTTACTTTGGCCAATATGACCCAAGGCGATACCACGAATAACCAGAGCTAAGGTTTGATTGCCTGCCACACCGCCCATACTAGGGACAATAGTCATTAAAATCGCGATGGTGGCAAATTGCTCTAACGTGCCTTCAAACATATTACTTACTGATGCAGCAAGTAAGGCGGCAAACAAGTTAATGGTAAGCCATAGCGAGCGTCTGAAGGTGCTTTTCATTACGGGGCCAAAGGTATCTTCATCGTCATCCATACCCGCCATCCCCATCATTGAGTGTTCGGCGTCTTCACGAATAACATCGACCACATCATCAATGGTAATACGGCCTAATAATTTTTGCGCTTCATCTACCACTGGGGCCGAAATCCAGTCATGGCGTTCAAATAATTGCGCCACTTCATTATCAGGCATGTCCACAGGGATGCTTTCTAATTCAGGATCCATGATGCTGCGAATGGTTGAATTAGGATCACAAGTGAGTAGATCGGCAAGGCGCACCCCACCAAGCACATGATCGTTGCGATCAACCACATATAAGGTATCTGTGGTATCGGGTAAGTTGCCGCGCTGGCGCAAATAGCGTAATACCACATCAATATTAACGTCAGGACGCAAAGTGACCGTATCAGTATTCATGATACTGCCAGCGGTGTCATCAGGGTATGACAGTGCTTGTTCGACGCGATGGCGGTCTTGACTGCTCATGGATTGCAGTACTTTTTTATAAACAGCATCTGGCAAACTTCTTAAGATGTAAGCCAAGTCATCGGTATCCATCCCAGAGGTGGCTTGGGCTACTTTTTCTGGGGTCATAGCGCTGATGAGTGAATCTTTTAACTCTTCACCGAGTTCTTCTAGGATTTCACCCGCTTGCTCATGATCAATCAGTTGCCATAACACTTGACGAGTTTTCGGCGGTGATGATTCAAGAATTAATGCGACATCGGAGGCGGCCATGTCATGAAGCATATTTCTGACATGAACAAACATACCGCTACCTAATGCTTGTGTAAGCTGATTAAGACGTTGTTCGGTCAGTTCGCTGTCGATGACTTCAATACCCATTGGCTACTCCTGAAAAGACGATGATGAAATGTTAACTTAACTCACCGGAAAGAATGAAGAAATTTCTAATATCTGATGGCTTGATGCGCAATTCATAAATACGCTAATACTGCTTGGTGGTGTGTTGAGTATAGCTAATAAAATAATGGTAAAGGTGAGTCGCTGTGTTTCCTTGGAGATGTTACTGGGCGCAGGCGGTTAGCTTTCTTCGTCAAATTTATCGTTGATTAACTTGCATACGGCCTCAAGGGCTTTTTCTGCATCACGGCCTTGAGCTTCAACAGTAATGATTTTACCAATGCCACTTTCTAACATTAATAACCCCAATACACTGGCAGCACTGGCTTGTTTCTCACCTTGGATAAGGGTGATAGTTGCGTCAAACTCGGTAGCTAAAATTGCCAATTTAGTCGCCGCTCGCGCATGCAAGCCTAGCTTGTTACTGATGGTAATTTGCTTTGAATAGGCCACCGTTTTGGCTGGCGTTGTGGTTAGCTTATTCAATGCCAAGCTCTCTATGGCGGGCGCTGACTTTGTGCTTAGAGTTGTTGAAACGTTTAGCGAGCTGATCGGCAATATAAACCGAACGGTGCTGACCGCCAGTACAACCAATGGCAATGGTCAGGTAGCTGCGGTTATTACGCTCTAAATGTGGCATCCAAGTGTCAAAAAGGTTTTCAATTTGCCAGATAAACTTATTCACCAAAGGCTGTCGCTCTAAGAACTCTTGCACGGGCGCATCTAGGCCTGTGTAGGGCCTTAACTCAAGCTCCCAGTGCGGATTCGGTAAAAAGCGCACATCAAACATAAAGTCTGCTTCAGCCGGCATGCCATGCTTAAAGCCAAATGACTCAAAATGTACCACTAATTCTTTATCAACACTGCCTAGCAAGATTTGCCGAACATGATCGCTCAATTCGTAGATATTAGTTTGCGAGGTGTCGATATAGTGATCAACCATTTTGGCTATGGGTTCGAGTAACCGCCCCTCAAGCTTAATGGCTTCTTGTAACGAAATTTGATTCTTAGACAGTGGGTGTAATCGGCGGGTCTCACTAAAACGCTTCAGTAACACTTTATCGTTGGCGTTTAAAAAGAAACTGGTAATGCTGGTATCGTCAGACAGTAAAGCAATTTGCTCTTTGAGTACTTTGCCTTGCTCTTCGATATTACGCACATCGACGCTAATGGCGACAAGCTCGTTACTATCTTTAAGCTGTTCAAGCAGGCTGCCAATCAGTGGCAGTGGCAGGTTATCAACACAGTAATAACCTAAATCTTCAAGCACTCTCAGTGCGACTGATTTTCCTGAACCTGAACGTCCCGATACGATGACAAGTTTCATGCAGTAATAACCTGATAAAGTTCTGTAGCGTCATGACTCTTTCGAAGTCGTTTAAGTATCAATTTATCACTGAGTTTCTCTGCCATGCTAGATAATGTGCTTAGGTGTTGCTGGCACTGATCTGCAGGTACAAGAAGCGCAAATAAAATATCTACAGGTTGCTTGTCTATGGCATCAAAGGCGATTGGCTCTTCGCATTTGATTAAAATAGCAATGGGTTCTTCGATATTATCTAAGCGCCCATGTGGAATTGCTATGCCATTTCCTATACCTGTACTGCCCATTTTTTCACGCGCTATTAGACTTTCAAAAATAGCCTGTGAAGAAAGGGTTGGGTACTGGGCAGCCATTAAATTGCTGATTAATTCCAGTACCTTTTTCTTACTGCCCGGAGTGGCACAGGTAGTGCACGCCGGCTGCAGGATGGTACGAAGTTCCATCGTTAATGCTTAGTGAGTTTCTCTTTATGTTTAATTACCTGACGGTCTAGCTTATCTATCAGGGCGTCTATTGCCACATACATATCAGCGTTACGCGATACAGCAAACACTTCACCGCCTTTTAGGTGCAGTTTGGCTTCGGCAATCTGTTGTAGCTTTTGAACATCGAGCACAACGTGAACATTATTGATCTGTTCGAAGTGTCGTTCAAGCTTTGAAAATTTTGTTTGCACGTATTCCCGTAAAGATTGAGTTATTTCAATATGGTTTCCAGTCAGGTTAATTTGCATAGGTCATCCTCCAATAACAAAAGTTATAAGCTTTTGCGTTGGTTTGAGGGAGGGATGAGCATTGCCTCTCGATATTTGGCTATCGTACGTCGAGCAACGTTAATCCCTTGTTCAGCCAATAGTGTCGCCATTTTACTATCACTAAGAGGCTTTTTCGGGTTTTCTGCAGCTACGAGCTTTTTAATAAATGCGCGAATTGCTGTAGAAGAGCATTCTCCACCATCATCGGTACTTACATGGCTTGAGAAAAAATATTTTAGTTCAAAAAGTCCACGGGGGGTATGCATGTATTTTTGGGTCGTGACCCGTGAAATGGTCGACTCGTGCATTTCAACCGCTTCAGCAATATCATTGAGCACCATCGGCTTCATGGCTTCTTCACCGAACTCAAAGAAACCTTGCTGAAATTGTACGATACAGTTAGCCACTTTTAGTAAGGTTTCATTACGGCTATCGATGCTTTTGATAAACCATTTGGCTTCTTGTAAATGACCACGAATAAATTGGCTGTCAGCTTGGCTTGAACCGCCTTTGGCCATAGCTGCATATTGCTGATTAACGCCAATTTTAGGCATGTTATCGGGATTTAGCTCGACCACCCAGCGACCATTCTTTTTAAGTACAGTAACATCAGGAATGACGTACTCATCTTTAATGGGGGTAATTTGCAAGCCTGGACGTGGATTGAGCGTTTGAATAAATTCAATGGCTTCACGTAAATCATCTTCTTTAAGCTTGGTTTTACGCATCAGTAACCTAAAGTCACGACCGGCGATTAAATCAAGATGATCTTTAATCAGTAACTTAACATTATCTATGCAAGGAATTTCATTAGGGTATTGGCCTAATTGAATTAATAGACACTCACTTAAATCTCGCGCTGCAATGCCGACGGGATCGAAGTGTTGTACCCGTTTAAGTACAGCTTCAACTTCATCGAGTTCGATATCGTCAGTGCCTAAGGATTGCAAAATGTCTTCAACGCTCTGGGTGAGGTAACCGCGCTCATCAATGGCATCAATAATGGCGGTTGCAATCACCAAGTCATTTTCAGAAAAGGGAGTGAGGTTTTTTTGCCATTCAAGATGCTCATACAAGCCTTCACTGGTTTCGCCTTGAAACGGCATATCATTACCGCTCGATACTGCGCCAGAGCCAGAAGTCGGCGAGGCGGTATACACCTCATCCCATGTGGTATCCATAGGGAGTTCTTCAGGCATAGAATCTTTAGTGAGCGATTCAGTGGTATCAACCGTTGAGGTGTCTTTTTCTATGGTGACTTGGCTATTATCACTAAAATCGGTGTCAGTTTGCAGGGCGTTTTCTTTTACGGGCTCTTTGGCTTTAGTGAATTCGTCTTCAAGCTCTAATAGCGGGTTTGAATCAAGTGCTTGTTGAATTTCTTGCTGTAGCTCCAATGAGGAAAGTTGCAATAAGCGAATCGCTTGTTGCAACTGTGGGGTCATGGTTAAGTGTTGACCCATTTTGAGTTGGAGTGAGGCTTTCATGTACCGCTTGTCCCTAATTGAATTACATCATCGCGACGAACAGTGTGGGCGCTAGTTTATGATCCTAGAAAAATAGACTAGATTAAGGTTTGTTGTTGGCCGCGAATGCCATACTAAAAACTGAATAGTGCTAACTATAGCTTGAATTGTTCACCTAAGTATACCGACCTAACTTGCTGATTGACTAAGATCTCAGCAGGTGTTCCTTCAGCAATCAAGTTTCCGTGACTCACAATATATGCTCGCTCACACACATCAAGTGTTTCACGGACATTATGGTCGGTAATTAGCACCCCTAAACCACGGCTTTTAAGTTGTTGAATAATTTTCTTGATGTCGATTACTGAGATAGGATCTACCCCTGCAAAAGGTTCATCTAATAAAATAAACTTAGGATTTGCCGCTAATGCGCGTGCAATTTCAACTCGGCGACGCTCACCTCCCGATAACGCCATACCTTGGCTATCACGGATATGAGTTATGTTAAATTCTTCTAATAAATGTTCCAGTTCTTCAATGCGCTGCTCATTTGATAAGCTTTTGCGAGTTTGAAGCACTGCCATTATATTATCGTGTACTGTGAGCTTACGAAAAATACTGGCTTCTTGAGGTAAGTAGCCAATGCCTTTTCGGGCGCGCAAATGCATTGGATCTGCGGTTAAATCATCTTCATCGATCAGAATGCGGCCCTTATCACTTTTGACTAGGCCTACGACCATATAAAAGGTGGTGGTTTTACCCGCACCATTAGGGCCAAGTAAGCCAACAATTTGGCCGGTTTTTACCGTCAGGCTGACATCTTTTACTACCTGGCGACTTTTATAACTCTTAGCGAGATTTTCAGCGGTTAACGTAATTTGGGTCATTAGTCATTTTGCTCAGCTGCTGGGGCTGACAATGTCGCCTGCGCCTCAGCGTTAAGTGATTCAGTTACTTCGGGTGTTTCAGTTGAGTTCACAGCCTCTACAGCAGATAAATTGTTGTTTTCAATTATAGCTGGTGGCGTGTCATCACCGGGTTTAGCGCTGTCTGGTAAATGTGGTTGCTCATCTTTTTTCTTTTCAGAATCAATCAAGTCTGGGTGACTTTCTGGTTGAAAAATAGTGATAACCCGATCTTCACCAGTACCGGTGCTTTCAGCAATTAACTGCTGCTTTTCAATGTTGTAGCTAATTAGGTTACCAGTAACCTGGCTGCCAGCTTGGTCCAATTTAGCATTACCCGTTAAGGTTAAAATGCTAGTGGCAAGCTCATATTTAATTTCATCGGCACTGGCAGTACCAATACGGCCATCATCTAACTCTTGGGAAAATGTCGCAGGGTTACCTGTGGCAACCATGGTTTTTTGGGTGCCGCTTTCGGTGCCAAATGCGCGTAATTCGTCGGCATTAATGTTAATCGACCCTTGAGTCACATTAACTGGGCCATAGAAGATGACCTGATTGTTTTTTATGTCAGCTTTTTGGCTCACAGCTGCGACTTTAAGCTCTTGCTGTAAATCGCCTTCTTTTGCATAGGCGCTGGCAATACTGACTACACTGAGTAGTGAGGCAATCAAAAGTTTACTTTGCTTCATACGTTCCTTCTACTTGACTTAAAAGTTCAAGTTCTTGAGCATTTAAATCAGCATACAGGCCTAAACCTTGTATATTAAAATCTGACCCAGTAACAAAAATTTGTCTATCTGAGGTCAAAATCATGGTGTTCATATCGAGTGCCAACATGGTGGTTGTCAAAGATTGTAATGGCTCGTCGATGTTTATTGCATCAATAATAACATTATTTTCTAAAACTACTTTGCCTGTTTCATTATTCAGCTTGCCTAAATCTGCGCTTAATTGCCATTCGGCTTCACCATTTTCAGGATAAATAAGGTAGACAGGCTCAGTAAACATGGTTTCATTACTTTGCTGAAAGTGCTCCATGTATTTCGCTGAGACTCGGCTTTGCACTAAACCTTGCTCATTAAATTCAGTGGTGCGTAAGTCATTGGCGATAAAATCAGGGCGAGCAGGGGCAGGCAATTTACTTGCCTCCATCTGACTACGTTTAATTTGTACTTGCCAATAAAGGACTAAGGCTGCGCCAAAAAATCCGATAATAGCGAAGGTCACTCGGCTCATATACTCATTCCGTGGGCATTTTCAAACTTATCTTGGCTAAGTAATAGCAAATCGGTGAGTTCACGTAATGCGCCATTTCCGCCGTTAATGGTGGTGGTCATATGGCAATGTTGTTTAACATAAGGATGGCCATCAGCCACACAAACTGCAAGGCCAACCTGTTTCATCACAGGTAAGTCAACCATGTCATCACCAATATAGGCGACTTCATCTGGGCTAACGCCATAGGTATCTAACAGGCTTTGGTAAGGCACTAGTTTATCATCAACACCTTGATAAATATGAGTGACACCTAAAGCGGTCATTCTATTTTCCACAATGGCAGATTTACGCCCGGTTATCACAGCAACATGAATATTACTGGTTAAAATAGAGCGAATGCCATAACCATCACGGGTATGAAATGCTTTTAACTCTTCCCCTGCATTACTTAAATAAATACGGCCATCGGAAAATACCCCATCGACATCGCAAATAAGCAGCTTAATTTTTTTGGCTTTTTGCCAAACATCATCAGAGATTGGGCCGTAAAAACCTTGGTGCAGTGTTTCGTGTAATGACATGTTAAATGACTCCAGCTTTAACCATATCGAGCATGTTAAGTGCGCCGACTGGGCGTTGGTTCTCGTCTACGACAATTAAACCGTTAATACTTTTTTCTTCCATAATCTGTAATGCTTGCGCGGCTAAAATACCTGGGCTGATGGTAATGCAGTTGGTTGTCATTACATCGGCAATAGCGGTAGTACGCAGGTTCACTTCAGCATCGATGACGCGGCGTAAATCACCGTCAGTAAAGATCCCGACTAGCTTGTCTGCATTATCGATCACTGCAGTCATACCTAAACCTTTATTTGAGATCTCATATAGGGTTTCAGTAATGCAGAGCTCACTTTTCACCTGTGGAATATCAGCGCCTTTGTGCATTACATCGCTGACTTTAAGTAATAGTTTACGACCTAAAGATCCACCAGGGTGGGATAGGGCGAAATCATCACGGGTAAAGCCTTTCGCTTGCAATAATGCTACGGCCAAGGCGTCACCCATCACCAAGGTTGCGGTAGTGCTTGATGTTGGTGCTAGCCCTAATGGGCAGGCCTCTTCAGGCACTTCAATACATAAATGCAGTTTAGATAGCTTGGCCATATTGGATTCTGGTTTACCCGTAATCGCGATTACCGGGACCCCCATGCGCTGTATAACGGGCATTAAGGTGAGAATTTCACTGGCTTCACCAGAATTTGATATGGCTAAAATAATATCATTTTTTGCCAGAGCGCCTAAGTCGCCATGGCTTGCTTCGCCAGGGTGAACAAAAAATGCAGGCGTGCCTGTGCTGGCGAGTGTGGCAGAAATCTTATTGCCAATGTGGCCAGATTTGCCCATGCCCATGACAATGACTTTGCCTTTACATTCTAAAATGAGTTCACAGGCTTGGCCAAACTCGTCTGAGTCTACATATTGATAAAGGTTATCTAATGCTGCCTTTTCAATATCAATGACTTGACGACCCCATTGGCGCAATTGTGTTTGTTCTGTCATATGTATCTCTCTATTGTCCAAAGCGATTTCGGGTTACGCTTTGGTGAGTCACACATCTTTATGCCCCATTATTGTGATTGAAATAAGACAACTTGGTACGCAATAAAGACGATTAATAAAAGGGCTCCATGCCAGCGAGTAAGCTGCTTTTTAGCGCCACTCGATAATACCAGTACTGCTAATGCGGTGCTGGTTGCTAGTACCATGTAAAAATCTCGACCGCTTGCATTTATGTCGATTTCACCTGGGGCAATCAGCCCTGGAATGGCCAGCACTGCTAAAATATTAAAAATGTTTGAGCCAACAATATTACCAATCGCGAGGTCGTCTTCTTTTTTTAGGACGCCAGCGATGCATGCTGCTAGTTCCGGTAAACTGGTGCCAATGGCAATAATGGTCAAGCCGATGACCAGATCTGACAAGCCAAATGTCTTGGCAATGCCTACCGCGCCAGTCACCATCCAGTCTGCCGAGAGTGGCAATAACACCATACCAACAATGATCCAGATAATAGCATGTAATGTGGGTACATTTTTAGGGATCTCTGCGTCAGACTCATCAGCTAGGACATCTTTTTTCTTATTTCGCATCGCGCTCCAAATGAAATAGCCCATCAAGGCGAAAAATGCGATTAATAATACCCCACCTTCAACACGGGTGAGCATGCCGTCGTGAATAAGGTAGCCAGCTAATACGGTTGCCGCAATCATGATTGGAATTTCACGCTTTAAGGTTTCTGAGCGAACTGAAATAGCCCCAAACAATGCGGTAACCCCTAATATCAAGGTGATGTTAGCCACGTTTGAGCCGAGCACGTTACCAATTGCAGTATCGCTCATGCCTTCCATTGATGCGGTGGCAGCAACCAGCATTTCTGGCGCTGAGCTGCCCATGGCCACAATGGTTAAACCGATTAACATTGGTGGCAGGCCTAAGTTTCTAGCAAAGGCGGCTGCTCCGTAAACAAAGCGATCTGCGCTCCAAACTAATGCGCCCAATCCGACGATGAGCATCATGATATTAAAAAGCATCTTGTTCCAATTATTTGAGTTATGGCGATATTTTTGTCAGATATTAACAAAAATCGTCGCTATTGCGAAAATTGTTAGGGATTGTAACGCATGGTGATTGATTTGTTGTAGGTTCTTACACAATTTCGTACACTTCAGCTCTACATCTCGTTCTCTAGGAAGGCTATTATTTCCTCTATAGACATGTCTACTCCAAGTTTAGAGCCCACTAGGTCAGCCCTTGTAGAAGTTAAGAACATGGGCTTTAGCCGAGGGACTAAGGTTATCTTTGATGATATCAGTCTCAGCATTCCAACTGGCAAAGTGACCGCCATTATGGGGCCAAGTGGCATAGGTAAAACCACCTTACTTAAACTTATCGGCGGTCAATTAACCCCTGATAGTGGTGAGGTGCTTTTTGCTGGGCAAAACATTCACCAACTGAAGCGGCAACAATTATTTGAGCAGCGAAAGCGCATGAGTATGTTGTTTCAAAGTGGGGCGCTTTTTACCGATATGAATGTGTTTGATAATGTGGCGTTTGCCCTGCGTGAGCACTCAGGGTTAGCTGAAACTATTATTCGTAAGATTGTGTTGATGAAGCTGCAAGCCGTGGGGCTGCGGGGCGCCGCTCTGATGATGCCCAATGAGTTATCCGGCGGCATGCAGCGCCGAGTTGCATTGGCGCGGGCGATAGCACTTGAGCCTGAAATGATTTTGTATGACGAGCCTTTCGCCGGTCAAGATCCTATTTCGATGGCGGTGCTGGTGAAATTGATTGGCGAATTATCTGAAACATTGAGGCTGACTTCGGTGGTCGTGTCCCACGATGTGGATGCAGTATTGAGTATTGCCGACTATGTTTATGTTATCGCCGAGAAAAAAGTAATCGCTTCAGGCACGCCTGCTGAATTACGGGCTTCAACCAATCCACAAATTGAGCAATTTATTCATGGAGCACCCGATGGGCCGGTGGCTTTTCATTATCCAGCTGAAGACTATCAACAGGAGATGTTAAGTGGACGTGATTAACTTTATCAGTAATATTGGCCGCTTTGCTTTGGATTTTATTTCAGGTCTAGGCCGAGCAGGGCTGATGTTATGGGGCGCTATTGCCCGTTGGCCGAATGTTAAAAAAGATATTGGCTTAATCACCAAGCAAGTTTATGTGTTGGGTGTTCGCTCCATGGTGATCATCATAGTCTCTGGCCTGTTCATCGGTATGGTGCTGGCATTACAAGCTTATACGGTACTGGCTGATTTTGGCACGGTCGAAAGCCTAGGGCCCATGGTGGCATTGAGCTTATTAAGAGAGCTTGGTCCTGTGGTTGCGGCATTACTTTTTGCCGGGCGCGCAGGCTCGGCATTAACCGCTGAAATTGGCTTAATGAAGTCAACCGAGCAGTTATCAAGCTTAGAGATGATGGCGGTTGACCCTTTACACCAAATCATAGCGCCACGTTTTTGGGCGGGGGTTATCACCCTGCCATTATTAGTGATGATGTTTTGTCTTGTTGGCATTATCGGCGGTCATTTAGTGGGAGTTGAATGGAAAGGCATTGATAGCGGCTCTTTTTGGTCAATTCTGCAAGCATCGGTTGAGTGGCGCCAAGATATTGTAAATTGTTTAATCAAAAGTGTGCTTTTTGGCGTAGTGGTAACCTGGATATCTTTATATCGTGGTTATGAAGTCATTCCCAACCCCGAAGGCATTAGCCGAGCGACCACATCCACTGTGGTTCAGGCGAGTTTAGCAGTGTTAGCGCTCGATTTTTTACTGACAGCGATTATGTTCGGCAATTGATGTTAACTGCTGAGTGTTAGCGGGAGGTAAGTTGGGTAAATTTTGCATTCATTAATTAAAGTGGTTTAGTCGTATGTTGACACGGAAAATAGAGTTATTGGTTGGATTGTTCTTATTGTCAGGCTTAGTGGCATTTTGTGTGCTGGTATTTAATGTGGCCAATGTTGAGCTTAAGCCTAATCAGGCAACTTACAGTTTACACGCTGAATTTAGCAATATCGGTGGCTTAAAAGTACGCTCGCCAGTGAAAGTGGGCGGGGTGGTTGTCGGAAGGGTAACTGATATTCAGCTCGACCCCAAAAAGCTTGTACCGATAGTGAGCATCACTATGGATAAGCAATATGATCAATTTCCAGAGACCAGCAGCTTATCGATTTTAACTGCAGGTTTATTGGGTGAGCAGTTTTTGGGGTTAACCCCAGGCTTTATGGATGATGATATTGAGATGCTCGCTGATGGCGATAAAATTTATGACACGCGCTCAGCATTAGTACTGGAAGACTTAATCGGTCAGTTAATCTATAGCATGTCATCGGATGATAAGTAGGAGCGGTATATGAAGCAGTTTATTCGCGTTATGTTAAGTGTCTTTTTATGGTTAAGCATCAGCCCGCTTGGTGCTGCAGAGCTGACGACTGATGACATAGATACCCGTGATCCGTTCAAGCTAGTGCAGCAAGTATCAGAGAAAACCTTTGCGCGTTTTGATAAAGACAAAGCCCTCATTGACAATGATTTAAGCTATTTAAAAGTTATCGTTCGCGAAGAGCTTATGCCCTATGTTGATTATAAATACGCCGCGTATAAAGTGATGGGGCAATACCTGCGTGACACGACTCCTGAACAACGTCAGCGGTTTGTGGATGCTTTTGAAGGTTATTTAGTGGCTACCTATGCCCAAGCCTTTACTGAGTACACTGGTCAGCAAGTACAGTTTTTCCCGGCTGCTGATTTTAGTAACGAGAAAATGATCGATGTCCGCGTCGAAATTATTGAAGATGGTCGCCCGCCCATTAAAGTGGTGTTTAAAGCCAGACGTCTAAAAGATGACAGCTGGAAAGCGTTTGATTTGGTGGCGGAAGGCGTGAGTTTACTGGCGTCAAAGCAATCAGAAATTTCCAATTTAATTCGCCAAAAAGGCGTCGATAAGGTCATCGACATGCTTTATGAGCGCACCAACCAAGATATTCGCTTAGATCAGGACGAGGGCAATGCTGCGTGATTGAATTTTCACAGCAAGGTGATATTTGTCACCTAAAAGGGCAATTAACTCAGGTTGAGGTCAGAGAATTGTGGCCAAATCAACAACAATTGTTTACTGATACGACTCAAGTGTTAGACTTGTCTGCTTTAGAGTATGTTGACAGTGCAGGCGTGGCCTTATTGCTTGAACTAATATGTTTAGGTCATTGTCATGGGGACAACACTCAGC
This sequence comes from Shewanella sp. 10N.286.51.B2, assembly GCF_041469265.1. NCBI lineage: Bacteria > Pseudomonadati > Pseudomonadota > Gammaproteobacteria > Alteromonadales > Shewanellaceae > Shewanella > Shewanella sp. 10N.286.51.B2. The sequence continues at coordinate 144,398 of NZ_JBFRKH010000014.1, read as the reverse complement.
CAAGGAGCTTGGCTAATCCGAGTAAGCATCTAAAAAAACTTATCGAGTTGTATGATTTAGAGTCCTTTTTCATAGAACAATAGCATTGAATTTAAGGTAGCACATTTCATGGATTGCAAAGTAATTGAGCAGATTTTATCAGAGGCGTTAACCCTAGATGAAGTACATGTGACTTCAGATGGTAGCCACTACAAAGTGGTTGCAGTTGGCGAAATGTTCGACGCTATGAGTAAAGTGAAGCAGCAGCAGACCATTTATGCACCACTGAATGAACATATTGCCAGTGGTGAGTTACATGCGCTTACTATCAAGACTTTTACGCCGACTCAGTGGAAGCGTGAAAAATTATTTAATATGTAAGCGTAATACTGAGTGTAGAGAATTAGTGTGGATAAATTAACAATACAAGCCAGCAAGCCCCTTGCCGGAGATGTGACCATCTCTGGCGCCAAGAATGCGGCTTTGCCGATCCTGTTTGCTGGTGTTTTAGCTGAAACTGACTTTAATATTTCGAATGTACCTAACCTTCGCGATGTAAAAACAACCTGTGAATTACTTCGCTGCCTTGGTGCTGATATCACTGAGTTAGGCAATAGCCAATATCGGATCTCAACCACTAATCTCAAAGAGTTTTGTGCGCCATACGATTTGGTTAGAACCATGCGCGCCTCTATTTTGATTTTAGGGCCGTTACTGGCTCGATTTGGTACCGCTGATGTTTCATTGCCTGGTGGCTGCGCGATTGGCGCAAGACCTGTGAACTTGCATTTGCAAGGGCTAGAGCAAATGGGCGCTACTATTGAGGTAAAAGAAGGTTATATTAAAGCCAGAGTTGATGGCCGCTTAAAAGGCGCGCATATCTTTATGGATATGGTCAGCGTTGGTGCCACTGAAAACCTATTGATGGCTGCGACCTTAGCTGATGGTGAAACCATTATTGAAAATGCCGCTCGCGAACCTGAAATTAATGATTTAGCACATTGCTTAATTGCAATGGGCGCAAAAATTACCGGTGTTGGCAGCGCAACCTTGCGTATTCAAGGGGTTGAGAAACTCTCTGGTTGTAACCACAGAGTGATGCCTGATCGCATCGAAACCGGCTCATTTTTAGTGGCTGCATCCGTGACGCGCGGAAAAATTCGCTGTCTAAGCGCTGATCCTTCAAGCCTAGAAGCAGTTCTGGCAAAACTTGAAGATGCTGGCGCGGTGATTAATACTGGCGACGATTGGATTGAACTTGATATGCAAGGCAAGCGCCCTAAAGCGGTTAATATTAAAACTGCGCCATATCCTGCTTTTCCGACGGACATGCAAGCGCAATTTTGTGTGTTAAACGCATTAGCTGAAGGCACCAGTCATGTGACTGAAACGATTTTTGAAAATCGTTTTATGCATGTACCTGAGTTAAGCCGTATGGGCGCTGAAATGGAGCTAGAGGGTAACACCTGCATCATTAATGGTATTGAGCGCATGAACGGTGCGCAAGTGATGGCGACAGATTTACGCGCTTCAGCGAGTTTAGTGATTGCAGGCCTTATGGCTGACGGTACGACAACCGTTGATCGTATATATCACTTAGATCGTGGTTATGAGCATATCGAAGAGAAGTTTAAAGCCATCGGCGGTGAAGTGGTTCGTATTGCATAAGCTGTAGATTGCTTAAGTTGTTTGCCAAAGCGTTATAGTAAAGAATAAAAAGTCAGTTACCTAAGGTAGCTGACTTTTTTATGATTAAATGGTTAAGTTGTAATTTGTGCTTAAGGTTCGACAGCCTTCTCACCAATAATCACTGGCACATCATAAGACTTACCTTCGCGGATGATGGTCATTGTGATGCTATCTCCGGGCGCTGTTTCAGCAATTCTATCCATCAGCATTTCAACCCCAGGAACACTCTCTTCTGCATAAGCGATAATCACATCTCTTGGACGCAGTTTCGCATCTGCCGCAGGCCCTTTGGGATCAACAGCGGTGACCAATACGCCTTTTAAATCCGGTAAGTTGAGGATTTGCGCCATAACAGGGCTTAACGGCTCGCCTGAAATCCCTAACGCGCCACGAATAACGCGGCCATTTTTAATCAACTTTCCCATAATGCTGTGAGCCAGTTTAATTGGGATGGCAAAGTTAATACCGTGCCCGCCACCTTCATCACCGATTTGAAATGCCGCAGTATTAATACCAATTAGTTCGCCAGTGGTGTCGATAAGTGCACCGCCAGAGTTACCGGCATTAATGGCTGCATCGGTTTGTAAGAAATCAAGATAGCCTGAACTTAAGCCGTTTCGGCCGGTTGCACTGATAATACCTTGGGTAATGGTTTGGCCTAAGTTGTAAGGGTTACCAATGGCAAGTACCACATCGCCCACTTGTGCAGGTTTGGATAAATTGATCGGCACGATAGGTAGATTATCGCCTTCAATTTTAAGGACCGCTAAATCGGTGACTGGATCTGAACCGACAACTTCTGAGGTAAATTTTCGGCCATCTTGTAGCGCGATAACAATTTCATCGGCTTTTTTAATTACATGGTAATTGGTTAAAATGTAGCCTTCTTTACTCATGATAACCCCAGAACCCAAGCCTTGAAGCGAGCTTGAATTTAATGGGCTATTTTGATCTAAACTAAGGCTATAAATATTGACCACAGCAGGGGCTGCTCGACGAACGGCTTTAGCAAAGGATAAGTCATTGTGGTGCTGGGTAGTGGTTAAGCCATTATTGAAATTACTGTTGTTGGTTATCGAAGTAACAAATATGAAAGCGGCCGCCATGACTAATCCAAATGCCACAGCTTTGGTCAAATATAAAATTGTGTCTTTGAAATTCATTGGCTGACTAAATTATGAAAAAGTACCCAAGATATTATCATGATTAAAAAAATTAAGCATCGTAACAGGGCTACGATGCTTATTGGGTAAAACAACAGGGTTTATTCGGTGCTGCTTTAACGCAGTACCAAGTAAAGCAGCTTATTGTCACGCAATATTTTCAATGCGACCGCGCCTTGCTGAGTCTTTAGCTGCTCTTTTAAGTCTTTAAGGCTTTTTACTTTACTGCGATTTAGCCCGACAATTAAATCGCCTTTCTCGAGTCCATTTCTGGCGGCTGGCGATCCTTGAGCCACTTCAGCAATTTCAATACCTTTACGGCTATTACTTAACTCAGCCCCTTCAAGCATTGGGTGTAATGCATCAGCACTGGTGCCTGAACTGCTATTTGACTCACCAAGGGTGACATTAATGGTTTCATTATCACCATCGCGAATGATGCCAATTTTAACTTTAGCACCAGCGCCCATAGTGGCGACCTTTGCTCGCAAGGCTTGGAAGTTTTTAATCTGCTTACCATTGACACTGACAATGATGTCACCCGCTTCTATACCTGCTTTGTCTGCGGCGCTATCAGGCATGACTTCACTAATAAAACCACCATGCTGGGTTTCTAGACCAAATGCTTTGGCCAATTCGTTATCTAAGTCTCGGCCCATAACGCCAAGCACGCCACGTTTAACTTCACCATGCTCAATAATTTGATTAATTAGGTTGTTAACCATATTAGCCGGAATAGCAAAGCCAATACCGACGTTGCCACCACCGGGGGCCACAATGGCGGTATTAATACCGATTAACTCACCGTTAAGATTAACCAAGGCGCCGCCTGAGTTACCACTATTAATCGCGGCGTCAGTTTGGATAAAGTTCTCCAGCATTTCAATCCCTAAACCGCTACGGCCCAAGGCGCTAACAATACCTGAAGTCACGGTTTGCCCTAAACCAAATGGGTTACCAATGGCGATAGCAAAATCGCCGACACGGATATCATCAGAGTTGGTTTGTTTCACTTGGGTAAGGTTTTTCGCTTCTATTTGTAATAGCGCAATATCAGATTCAGGATCTGAGCCAATGAGTTTTGCGTCAATCTCACGGCCATCATGCAGACCAATTTTAATTTCATCAGCACCATTAATAACGTGGTTATTCGTGACGATGTAACCCTCTTTGGCGTTAATGATGACCCCTGATCCTAAGCCTCTAAAAGGGCGTTCACGCACTTGTTCTTGGGGGGCGTTAGGGCCAAAGAAATATCGAAACACATCGGGAATTTGTTGTTTAGAGGTTTGGGTGCCGCTGACTGCAACAGAGACGACAGCGGGAGTTGTTTTTTCTAGCATGGGAGCGAGGCTAGGTAGCGCTTGACCATTAACAGTTTGTGGAATTGCAGCTTGGGACAACGCCGGCATTAACGATAAAGAGGCGGATAATATCGCTGCTGAAACTAAGGTTAATTTGGGTTTCATTGTTTCTTGCTCCTTGAAAATTAATCTTTGCTTATACACATATTATGGGTGACTGGCGTAAATACAACTTCAGTTTAGCTGTATTGACTATATAACCTCGGAGTGTTCTAAGTTTCAATAAGTTCAGCCATCATTAACAAAGGTTAATTTTTATGTGGTTTACCGTTACGCCGGCTAAGGGTGATATGTTATGGTTGTGTGGAATTTTCAGCAGTATATAGAGAGTAGTCCCCGTGTCGCAGTTAAGCCCTTGGCAGCATTACCAGCAAGATTTAACCCGTGAAGGTTTCTCCCATGATTTAGCCCAAGAGCAAGCGGTAAAGTCATTGCAACGTGTTTATGAAGAACTTATCGCAGCCGATGTTCAGCAGTCCTCATTGAGTCGGCTTTTAGGTTCAATCGGCCTTAAAAAATCAGCCCCTAGCGTCAAAGGTTTATATTTATGGGGCGGAGTAGGTCGTGGTAAAACTTACTTGATGGATACTTTTTTTGATGCGCTGCCAACAGAGAAAAAACTGCGGGCCCACTTTCATCGCTTTATGCACCAGCTACACCATGACTTAGGCGAACTTGACGGTGTTCAGGACCCATTAATTACTATTGCTAACAAAATGGCGCAGCAATATAACATCATATGTTTCGATGAATTTTTTGTTTCTGACATTACCGATGCCATGTTATTGGGCACCTTGTTCCAACACTTATTTAAAGAAGGGGTCGCGTTAGTGGCCACCTCAAACATCATTCCCGATGACCTCTATAAAAATGGCTTACAGCGCGCAAGATTTTTACCCGCAATCGCCTTAATAAACCAAAACTGCGAAATCCTTAATGTGGATTCGGGTATTGATTATCGCTTACGAACCCTTGAGCAAGCTGAGATTTACCACTACCCACTGGATGAGCAGGCTGACACCAACTTGTTAAGCTATTTTGCCCAGCTTGCTCCAGAATCAGAAGTATTCACTGACGCCATTGAAATTGAAGGCCGTGAGGTGAATATTCGCCAGCAATCCCAAGGGGTGCTATTGGCCAACTTTAGAGACTTATGTGACGGCCCTCGATCCCAGCGCGACTATATGGAAGTGGCTCGTTTGTACCATACCGTTCTATTAAGTGGGCTTGAACAAATGGGCTCAGCCACAACCGGTGATGATATTGCTCGGCGATTTCTCGCGATGGTAGATGAATTTTATGAGCGTAATGTGAAGTTAATTATTTCTGCTGAAGTTTCATTAGAAGATATTTACACAGATGGTTTACTCAGTTTTGAGTTTAGACGCTGCCGCTCAAGATTGATTGAAATGCAATCACATGACTATTTAATGTTGGAGCATTTACCATAAATAGTTATTGAGGGATGAAATCAGCTAAAGCACCAGAGAAGTTTTTTAGAAAACTATCAGAAATTAGGTGATTTTTAACTCAGCTTTGTCTATAATCCGCCACCTGCCCTCGTTACTCCACCGAATTTGGGTGGACGATTTAAACCAATTTCAGCTCGAAGGGGCTTTGAAATGGTCATTGTGTTGTTTGCATTCCGCATTCAGCATTGAGACAGAATTTTAAACATTGGGTTTTTGTAAAAATGAAGACTACATTTACTGCTACACCAGAAACAGTCACACGTGACTGGTTCGTCGTTGATGCCGAAGGTAAAACTTTAGGTCGTATCGCTACTGAAATTGCTACTCGTTTACGTGGTAAGCACAAGCCAGAGTATACTCCTCATGTTGACACTGGTGACTACATCATCGTTATTAACGCTGAGAAAGTTACTGTGACTGGTAACAAAGCTAAAGGCAAAATTTACTACTCACATACAGGTTTCATCGGTGGTATTAAGCAGATTTCTTTTGAAAAGCTGCAAGATCATAAGCCTGAAATGATTATCGAGAAAGCAGTTAAGGGTATGTTACCAAAAGGTCCTTTGGGCCGTGCTATGTTCCGTAAGCTTAAAGTTTACGCTGGCACTGAACATAACCATGCTGCACAACAACCTCAAGTTCTTGATATCTAATACGGGAGTAAGCTAATGTCTGCAACTCAGTACTACGGCACTGGCCGTCGTAAAACATCAACTGCTCGCGTATTCGCTAAAGCAGGTAGTGGTCAAATCGTTGTTAACCAACGTCCACTAGATGTATATTTTGGTCGTGAAACTGCTCGCATGGTTGTTCGTCAGCCTCTAGAGCTAGTTGAAATGACTGACAAACTTGACATCTATGTAACTGTTAAGGGCGGTGGAACCACTGGCCAAGCAGGTGCAATTCGTCACGGTATTACTCGTGCATTGCTTCAGTTAGACGAAGCTCTACGTCCTTCTTTACGTTCTGCTGGTTTCGTTACCCGTGATGCTCGTAAAGTTGAGCGTAAGAAAGTTGGTCTACGTAAAGCACGTCGTAAGCCACAATTCTCAAAACGTTAATACGTTTTCAGAATTCAAAAAACCCAGCTATATGCTGGGTTTTTTATTGGCTTTTTTTAGGTAAAAACGCCAATTAGTCATTCGATGTAATGCGATGACCGCTTAGAAGCGTTATGGTGTAGTCGATGTTTTTTGCTAATGTGTAAACCAAATAGTGGAACTAGACCATGAATTTTCAAATGTTGATGTTTGCCATGGGGCTTGTTTTGGTACTTGAAGGTATCGGACCCTTATTATTTCCGCTGCAATGGAAAAAATATTTAGCCGAATTTTCGATGCAAAATAAGAATAATCTCAGGCGGTTAGGTGGCTGCCTAGTCTCTGCCGGCATAGTACTATTAATAATTTTCGCATAAAATACTTGCATATTACCCCCCTAAATCTGTTAAAATTCGCCTTTATACCGCAACCTTGCAGCAGACGATGGGCAAAAACGTAGTAGTACTCGGCACTCAATGGGGTGACGAAGGAAAAGGTAAGATTGTCGACCTTCTAACAGAACAGGCAAAATATGTAGTTCGTTACCAAGGCGGCCACAATGCTGGTCATACTCTGGTAATTGACGGCGATAAAACCGTACTTCACTTAATTCCGTCAGGGATTTTACGTGATAATGTGAAATGCATTATCGGTAATGGTGTGGTATTGGCTCCTGATGCTTTGATGAAAGAGATCAACATGCTTAAAGAGCGTGGAGTTCCTGTCGAAGAGCGTCTTCTTATTTCAGAAGCATGTCCACTGATCCTACCTTTCCATTGTGCTCTTGATGTAGCTCGCGAAAAAGCGCGCGGCAATCAAGCTATCGGTACAACGGGTCGTGGTATTGGTCCAGCTTATGAAGATAAAATTTCTCGTCGTGGTCTACGCGTTGGTGATTTATTCAATGCAGAGTTATTCGCAGTTAAATTAAAAGAAGTGATGAAATATCACAACTTTATGCTGACTGAATACTATGACTGTGACGCAGTTGATTATCAAACTACCCTTGATGATGCATTAGCAATTGCTGATTATCTTAAGAGTATGTGTACTGATGTTACTGAATTACTTGATACAGCCCGTAAAGCGGGTGAGCCTATCTTGTTTGAAGGTGCACAAGGTACATTACTTGATATCGACCATGGTACATACCCATATGTGACTTCATCAAACACTACAGCAGGTGGCGTCGCTACCGGTTCTGGTTTTGGTCCTCGTCACTTAGATTATGTTCTAGGTATCATGAAAGCTTACACTACACGTGTAGGTGCAGGTCCTTTCCCAACAGAGCTTGAGAATGAGATCGGTGATTACTTAGGTCATAAAGGCCAAGAGTTTGGTGCAACTACTGGTCGTAAACGTCGTCCAGGTTGGTTAGATGCTGTGGCAATGCGCCGTGCAGTTCAAATCAACAGTGTTAGCGGCTTCTGCCTAACTAAACTTGACGTTCTTGACGGTCTTGAAGAAGTTAAGATCTGTGTTGGTTACCAGTATCCTGATGGAACTGTAGAAACTGTTACGCCACTTGCAGCTGAAGGTTACGAACAGGTTACTCCTGTATTCGAAACTATGCCTGGCTGGAGTGAGTCTACCTTTGGTGCTACTTCAATTGAGCAACTGCCACAAGCAGCGCTTAATTATATTGCTCGTATCGAAGAGTTACTTGAAGCGCCTGTTGATATCGTATCAACCGGTCCTGACAGAAACGAGACAATCGTATTAGTTAATCCATTTAACTAACACATAAAAAGGCCGCTATTTAGCGGCCTTTTTAATATGCAGAATTAACAAACCTTAGACGATAAAATTGAAACTGTAACTCCGCGCAATTTCTCTTCTTTTTACTGCTTTTTTAAAATCATTTTGGCAATTCAAATAACCACTAAATATTGTTGTTTGTGCAGTTAATACTCAAGATATAGGCTATAATGCCGATGCATAGAGTAACTAAAGTGTCATTGAGAATCGTTATGCTGCGTTTATGTTTGTTGGTGTTGTGCTTACTGCCGAATTTAGCTGTTGCTGAATTAACCGCGGTGGATATCTATGGTGATGAGCAATTAATTAAATTGATCCGCAATGATGTTTATTTAAAGCAAGTTAAACGCGATGACTGCCAACTAGTGCAAGATATTGAAGCTAGAGCAGAAGTACTCCAGCAGCCCATGTATCAGTTTTTATGGGCCGAAATGCTCAACCATGGTGTGTGTGTAGATAAACACGCTTCCCGTGGCATGGCGTTATTACAAACTGCTGCAGAGCAAGGTAGCGCTGAGGCGATGCTGAAACTGGCCGAATATTACTATCACGGTGAAATGGTAGTGCAAGACAAAAATCGAGCAGTGCAATATGTGATGCCGGCAGCAGCCAATGGCGATCTGCCTGCAAGATTGATGTTAGTTCGCCTATACGGCGAAGGTTATGGTAGCCCTGTTGATTATCAATTAGGTTACCATTGGTTATATAACAGCGTATTTAATGATGCCGCGACACAGAAAAAAGCCACATCATTATTGCAGATGTTAGCCGCTAAAATGCCCGCCAGTATAATAGAGCGAGCACAGCAGCCACAGCTGCACAACCGCTAAGACTCCCACGAGGGAGTAAATTATTTGGAAATTGAATGATCATCGATCCTCATTTTGAGAGAGAGCAAGACAAGTACGAAAACCCAATCCCAAGCCGTGAATACATACTAGAGTATTTGCGTGAGCAAAAGTCACCTGTCACCAGAGAACATATCGCCGCCGCGCTAAAAATGGTTGATGAAGACCACTTAGAAGCGTTAAGAAGACGACTGCGCGCCATGGAGCGTGATGGGCAACTGGTTTATACCCGTGGCCATAGTTATGGTCTTCCTGAAAAAATGGATCTGCTTACCGGTACGATTATCGGCCATCGTGATGGTTTCGGATTTTTTAAATCTGATGAAGGCGGTGACGATCTCTTTATTAATAATCGTGATATGCAGATGTATTTTCACGGTGATAAAGTGTTGGCGCAAAAAGCAGGTTCCGATCGCCGTGGACGACGTGAAGCGCGTATCGTTCGTTTAGTGCAGCAGCGCAGCGCGCCATTAGTCGGCCGTTATCATGTTGATGCTGGCATGGCATTTGTGATTGCCGATGACAGACGAATTACCCAAGAAATCTTGATTGCCAAAGAAGACGCTAATGGCGCCAGAGCTGGCGACGTTGTTGTGCTTGAATTAACCCGTCGTCCTGGACGATTTGTTAAAGCGGCAGCCAAAGTGACCGAAGTGCTCGGTAAAACAATGGCGCCAGGTATGGAAATTGAAATTGCTCTGCGCAATTACGATTTGCCTCACAAATGGTCAGCTGTTATTGAGAAAAAACTTAAGCGCATTCCGGATGAAGTCCCAGAGTCAGATAAACAAGGTCGCGTCGATTTAAGACATTTACCCTTAGTGACCATTGATGGCGAAGATGCCCGCGATTTTGACGATGCTGTTTATGCCGAAACTAAACCTAGCGGTGGCTGGCGTTTATGGGTCGCTATTGCTGATGTAAGTCACTATGTGCGTACAGACTCGGCATTAGATGATGAAGCGAGATCCCGTGGTAACTCAGTGTATTTTCCATCGCAAGTTATCCCGATGCTACCAGAGAAAATCTCTAATGGTTTGTGTTCACTAAATCCCCATGTTGATCGCCTTTGTATGGTGGCTGAGATGACCATTTCAGCTGCGGGTAAACTATCGGGTTATAAGTTTTATCCGGCAGTGATGCACTCACATGCGCGTTTTACTTACACGCAAGTGGCAGCCATGCTAGAAGGTGGCAAGATTGCCCCTGAGCATGAAGCTTTGTTCCCGCATCTTCAGTGTTTACAGTCGTTATATTTAACCTTAAATGAGCGCCGCGCAGAACGTGGGGCGATTGCGTTTGAAACCGTTGAAACCCAGTTTGTGTTTAACGAGCAACGTAAAATTGAAGCAATTGTGCCCCGTAGCCGTAATCAGGCACATAAAATCATTGAAGAATGTATGATTTTAGCCAACGTCGCTTCAGCTAAGTTCGTCAAAAAGCATAAAGGTGAAGTGTTATACCGTGTGCATGAGTCACCTTCAGAAACCAAGTTGGCAAACTTCAAAGAGTTTCTGGCAGAACGCGGTTTATCAATGAATGGCGGCACTGAACCTACGCCGTCAGATTATCAGGACTTAATGCTGAAAATTGCAGATAGACCGGATGCTGAATTGATCCAGGTAATGTTACTGCGCTCAATGAGACAAGCGATATACACCCCTGATAATGACGGTCACTTTGGCTTGGCATTAGAAGAGTATTCACACTTTACCTCGCCTATTCGTCGTTACCCTGACTTAGTCTTACATCGCGTTATCCGTTATTTGTTAGCGGCAGAGCAAGGTGAGATGAAGCAGAAGTGGACCCCAGAAGGTGGCTACCATTATCTACTTGAAGAGCTAGATAAACTGGGCGAAGAGTGTTCAACTACTGAGCGCCGTGCAGATGAAGCCACACGTGATGTCAGCGACTGGCTCAAATGTGAATATATGCAAGATCATGTTGGTGATGAATTTGAAGCTGTCATTGCTTCAGTGACCAATTTTGGTTTGTTTGTACGTTTAAAGGATTTGTATATCGATGGCTTAGTGCATATCTCAAGCTTAGTCAGCGATTATTATCAGTTTGACCCAATGCGTCAGCGTTTGATTGGCGAAAACACCCGCAAGGTTTATCAAGTGGGTGACGAGGTCAATGTCAAAGTTGCCGCGGTTAACTTAGATGATCGTCAAATCGATCTGATCATGATTGGTGATCACGGTAAGAGCCGTAAGAAAGCCAATAAGAAGCCATTAACAGCCAGAGAAAGAGCCAATCTTGAAGGCGCTAAAATGGGCGCATCAGCAAAAGGTGAGCCAGCTGCAGAGTCGCCAGCAAAGGGGCGTTCTGGCAAAGCGGGTAAAAGCACAGCGGGCAAAGCGAAAAAATCTGCCACTAAAGGCGGAAAAAAGCGCAAGCCTGCAGCTAAAGCTGCAAATAGTTCAGCGGCTGGTGTAACATCACCGGCTGCTAAAACCATCGACTAAAGCAAAGCGCAAGAGAAAATAAGTAAATGAAAAAACAAGATATCATTTTTGGCATTCACGCAGTAGAAGCTTTGCTAAGCAACTCACCTGAACGCGTCATTGAAGTTTGGGTATTACAAGGTCGTGATGACGAGCGTTTATTACCATTAATCAAAAAAGCGACAGAGTTTGGTGTGTCTGTACAAAGTTCAGGTCGTAAAGTACTAGATGACAAAGCATCGAGCACTCAGCATCAGGGTATTGTTGCACGAGTTAAAGCTGCTAAAATCTTGGCTGAAGCGGACTTAGATGCTTTATTAGAAAAGACAGACCTACCATTTTTGTTAATTCTTGATGGTGTCACTGACCCACATAATCTAGGTGCTTGTTTACGTAATGCCGATGCTGCCGGTGTACAAGGGATTATCGTACCAAAAGATAACTCGGTGGGACTGACGTCAATCGTGAGCAAGGTTGCTTGCGGCGCGGCTGAAACGATTCCATTATTCCAAGTTACCAACCTTGCCCGTACTATGCGTCATATTCAGCAAAAAGGGGTGTGGATTATTGGTGCCGCCGGTGAAGCGGATTGTGAGTTATACCAAGCAGACTTAAAAGGGCCTTTAGCCATTGCGATGGGCGCAGAAGATAAAGGTTTACGCCGTTTAACCCGTGAAAGCTGTGATTCAATAGTGTCAATCCCGATGGCGGGAAGTGTCTCAAGCTTGAATGTATCAGTGGCAACCGGTATTTGTTTGTTTGAAGCTGTGCGTCAACGTTTAGTGAAGTAATTTACTGAGCTGATCAGCAGATAGTGGAACGGGCCTTAAGGCCCGTTTTTTGTATCTGGAATGTTGAAAAGGCTCATTACAGGCCGCTGTAACGGCGTTGCAATTTATTGGAAAGTATATAGCAAGTTAAATGTGGTGATGGTATCGGTTTTTACACTGTCTTCAGGAACTACCGCTGTGTATCTCACGTTCACCCCGAGTTTAAAGGCCCAGTCCTGTAAAAAGGTATTTCTGTAACTGACGTCTAAGGTCAAGGTATTGTTATCTTCACCCACTTCAGAGGTCAAATCGGCATTGAGGCTGGTATATTCTTGCAGTTTCACATTGTACTTGGCGGCGGTACGCAAAATGATGTCTTGGTTGGCTGCAGGGTTTAAGTCTGTATCTGTTGCTTTGGGTAAGTCATAACGGTAACCGGGGCCGACTTCTATGCTCAGGCTCTGGGTATAGTTTGAGAGTAAATCAAAACCATAACCGGTAGAAACCGTCGACAGTTTGGTATAACTACCAAAATCATCCCAGGTAAATTCACCGCGGCCAAAAATATAGCCGCTTTCTAGCTTATAACTCGACTGGGCAAATACATCATACTTTTCAGCCGTGGTAGAGTCTTTATCTGCGGCGTAATACACCTTAAAGGTAAATTCCTGACGGGCTTTTTCAGTATCGTAATTTAAGTAGGTGCGGCCGTTGAAGTTTTGCGATTGGTTATTACCAGTATTGAGTTGCATACCGGCTTCAATTTCAGCCTTAAAGTCACTGGGAGGCTCTTTATAGTCTGGGGGAACAAGTGCCCACGCTGAAGACGTTGTGAGAAGAGAAGACATAAAGATACAGACTTTTTTCATTACGTTGTTTCTATATAGTTATTAGGAACGCCTGAAATACGGATGAAGCGCCATAATACCTGTATTCGCAGTGGCTGCAAAGCGCTCAATGGCTTCATCTGTGTATTCAATATCAAATTAAATTTCACGCTGGTTATTGTTTTTTGCTGGGTATTTTCATTATTTACCGTCATTGCTGTCAACGCCTGCTTGAGTGAGTTAATCAGTTAAAGGTAATAAAGCATGCACCACACAAGTATTGCTTGAGTTTTGTGCGGGCTTTATGTATCATCCCGCGCTTAAATCAGTCATTTAATTCCGTTCCTTGCCTCCAACTTGGTCTGACTGAGCCACACGTGAGGCTAATTAACCGTAAGGAGCAATAAATGCGTCATTATGAAATCGTATTTATGGTTCACCCAGATCAAAGTGAACAAGTCCCAGGTATGATCGAGCGTTACAGCAGTTTAATCACTGATGCTAACGGTACTATCAGCCGTTTAGAAGATTGGGGTCGTCGTCAATTGGCTTACCCAATTCAAGACCTACATAAAGCTCACTATGTTCTTATGAACGTAGAAGCAACTGCAGAGTCTATCGAAGAGTTAGAAACAGCTTTCCGTTTCAATGACGCTGTTCTGCGTAACATGGTAATGCGCACTAAAACTGCTGTTACTGAAGCTTCTCCAATGGCTAAAGCAAAAGATGAGCGTGATTCACGTCGTGCTCCTACTGCTGCACCAGCTGCTGAAAAAGAAGTTGAAGCAAGCGCTGAAGAAACTGCTGAATAATTAGTCTGTGATTAATCACTTAGTGTTGACCGGAACGATAACTCGTTCAAAGCGTTTTGATAGTCCCAGCGGCATTCCCCATAAGGTGATTACGCTAGAACACAAAACACAGCGGTATGACGATCAAATGTTGAGAAATGTTTATTGTCTGATCCAAGTCATATTAAGTGGTAAGCGCTTTAACAGCGTAACAGAAGAATTAAAAGCAGGTGTGCAGGTCCAAGTTGAAGGGTTTATCTCTTTACAACAAGGGCGAAATGGCCAAAATAAATTGGTTTTGCATGCCGAAAATGTCGAATTGAAAACTTAGGAGACTGTCAACATGGCACGTTATTTCCGTCGTCGCAAGTTCTGTCGTTTCACCTCTGAAGGTGTTGCAGAAATTGATTACAAAGATATCGTTACTTTAAAAAACTACGTAACTGAAAGCGGTAAGATTGTTCCTAGCCGTATTACTGGTACTAGTGCTAAATATCAACGCCAACTAGCTCGCGCGATTAAGCGTGCTCGTTATCTTTCTCTACTGCCTTACACTGATTTACATCAGTAATCGCAGTATTTAAATCAGAGGAATTAGATAATGAACGTTATTCTGCTTGATAAAATCGCTAACCTAGGCAACTTAGGTGACCAAGTTGCTGTTAAAGCTGGTTATGCTCGTAACTTCCTTTTGCCACAAGGCAAAGCTGTTATCGCTAATGACGAAAACGTTAAAGTTTTCGAAGCACGTCGCGCTGAATTAGAAGCTAAATTAGCTGCTGAATTAAGTGTTTGTACTGCTCGCGCTGAAAAGCTTGCTGCATTAGAGTCAGTTGTTATCGCTTCTAAAGCTGGTGACGAAGGTAAATTATTCGGTTCAGTGGGCAACCGCGACATCGCTGATGCAGTTACTGCAGCAGGCGTTGAGCTAGCTAAAGCTGAAGTACGTCTACCTTTAGGTGCTTTACGCAACCTAGGTGACTTTGAAGTTGAAGTTCAACTTCACACTGAAGTTAAATCAGTAGTTAAAATCTCTGTTGTTGCAGAAGATTAATAGCTCATTGATTTAAATAAAAACACCGCCAATTGGCGGTGTTTTTTTATGTCTTAATTTTAGGCTTTTAAGGCTTCAGCTTTACCTGTAATGAGAGTGGTCAGGGTCACCCCAAGCTCGTTTGCACAAGTTGGGGCGTGATACTCTAATTTCTTACTAGCTCTAACTCATCAATCAAGTTTTGGGCGTGATCAACTTTATCCATCATCCATAGGATGTAACGAAAGTCTACGTGTACTGCACGGGTTATCGTTGGGTTAAAGAACCAATCTTTAGTAATCGCCTCGTAAGTTGAATCAAAGTTCAAACCTACTAACTCACCTTTACCGTTAAATACCGGTGAACCTGAGTTACCACCTGTAGTGTCAACACTGGATAAGAAGTTAACCGGCACTGAGTTAAATTCTTCTGGCGTATCTAAACAAGAGAATAAACGACAAATCCATGAGCGTGGATCTTGATAAACCGATGCGACAGAGTGCTCACCGTTATCATTGGCTTTAATTGCCGTTAATAGCTTTTGTGGCGCGTTATATGGATCTTCGCCAGTATGTTTAGCCACTATGCCTTCGAGACGGGTAAAAGGCTGCTTATAGAGTGCATCTGCAGACTGATAACCATCGACCATGCCGTAGGTGATCCGTAAGGTGCGATTGGCATCTGGATACACAGGCCAGTCATTGGCTTTGTAATAGCTGATGATGGCTTTCATGTATTCAGGGCGAGCGGTTGATAACTTACCTTTTAAAGTGTTTTCGGCTTTTTCCTGTGCCATGTTGGTGTCGTGCAGCGCTACCGCTAAGCGAATAAACGGATCTGAGCTGGTTTCAAAGGCTTGGGCGTCTTTGTCCATCCAAGCTAAACGCTGCTCTTTATCCATTAAAGTGGTTAAGGCGTAATAGGCATCTAATTTTGCTGATAATGCCTCAGCATCAGAGATCTTATTCAGTGCGTTATCAAGAATTTCAACGCGCTGATTTTGCCCCATGTAAGCGTTCAAGTCTTGTAACCACAAGGTTTTATCGACACTGGCATCAAAACTTCTATCAAGGCGTTTTAAGTTAGCGGCAAACATTTTCATATCACGCTGCTGAAACCCTTGCTCACGCTCTGCATCGGGCAGTTGTTTTTCTTTGGCTAAACGATAGAGCTTTTTAGCTGCGGCAAGTATTGCACTTGATTGGGCATTATTAAAATAATAGTCAGTTTGAATGAGGTTATTTTGCTCAGCCAGTAATGCTTCTAATTCACCAATCAATTGATGGTTAGCATTGGCGTCTTTTTTAAGCCAAGCTAAGAAGTTATCTTCACGTGATTGTTTGATACCGACAATATCTGTGGCTTTAAAACCATCGAGTAACCCGTTCAGTTTTTTCATTCTGTTTGCCATGGAGGCAAGGTTACCGGCGTATTTAATCGCAATGGCGTTATTGTCGGCAGCCATTTGATTAATGGTGTCGATTTGCAGTTGATAGCGCTTAGCGTAGGTTGGATACATCCAATCACTGGCAAACTCTAACTCGCTGGTTAGGCGGTAACGACTGGTCGCTCCCGGATAGCCTGCGGCAAACACGCCATCTCCGGCTTTAACGCCATCAGCATTTATTTTAAGATAACTTTTTGGCTGATAAGGCACATTGTCTTCGGCATAACTTGCCGGCTGACCGTCTTTGCCCACATAGGCACGTAAGAAGGTAAAATCGCCCGAGTGACGTGGGTATTCATAGTTATCAATATCGCCGCCAAAAGCCCCTACGCTTTCAGGTGGTGCGTATACTAGTCTGACATCACGAATAATGAGTTGTTTAATTAAGTAATACTCAAGTCCATTATGAAAGCTGCTGACTGAACAACGGTAGTTTTCGTCGGTTTCGCAGTCTTTGATTAATGCTTTACGGTTTGATTGGATATCTTCATAACGGCTAAGAGGATCGCGACTTAAATTCGCATTCACTTGAGAAGTGACATCCGTTACCTTCTCAGTGATGTATAATCGCTCATTAGGGCCTGCTGATGGCTCCTCTTTTTTAGTATTAGCTAGAAAGCCGTCTGCTAAGTAATTATGTTCAGTTTTGCTGTTATATTGGATGGCTCGATAGGCACAATGGTGATTGGTCACAACTAAGCCTTGGGGAGAGACAAAACTGGCGGTACAATAGCCCAGACCCACAACCGCATTCATTGGATACTGGGTTAAATCTGCAAGCTGTTTAGCAGGAATATCGATGCCGCGTTGTGCTAATTTATCTGCAATAGAAGGCATTTGATAGGGTTGCCACTGACCTTCATCGGCATAGGCAAATCCAGAAGACAGCACAAGGGCTGCAACGAGTGCATAACGCATGTTCTTTCCTTATTTTTTATTATTTATTGTTGTTATTTATTCTGATTGTTTATCCGTGTTGGGATAAATGTTACGCGATATCATTGTACTACATGTTTGCATGACCTCGGTGTTATACCATATTTACAAACAGGTTGGGAATTGGGAGTTTTAATGTCACAGAAAGGTCCTTTTAAAGCCAGAGAAAGGTTCAAAGATGCTCAAGTTGATGCGCTGAAATTACCGCCGCATTCAATTGAAGCTGAGCAATCGGTTCTTGGTGGGTTGATGCTTGATGCTGAGGCCTGGGATAGAGTGGCTGAAGCGCTTGTGCCCGAAGATTTTTATTCTCGCTCCCATCGGATGATTTACGCTGCGATGAGCCGTTTGGTTGAAAGCAGTCACCCGATTGATTTGATCACCGTATCAGAGCGCCTGGAAGTTGAAGATCAACTTGAAGACGCTGGCGGCTTTGCTTACTTAGGTGAAATTGCCAAAAACACCCCGAGTGCGGGTAATATTTTATCTTATGCCGATATTGTACGTGAACGAGCTGTTGTACGTGACATGATTGGTGTTGCCCATGAAATTGCTGATGCAGGCTATAACCCTGAGGGTCGTAACTCCAGTGATTTACTGGATTTAGCGGAAACTAAAGTTTTTAAAATTGCTGAGTCGCGTGCTAATGCCAACGAAGGCCCTGAAGGGATTAAATCGATCCTTGAAAAAACCGTCGACAAAATTGAGCAGTTATACAATAACCCCCATAACGGTGTGACCGGTGTATCAAGTGGTTTTACCGATCTTGATAAAATGACCGCCGGCTTCCAATCGGGTGACCTTGTTATTGTGGCGGCACGTCCTTCAATGGGTAAAACCACCTTTGCGATGAACTTGTGTGAACAAGCAGCCATGAATGAAGATAAACCTGTGCTTATTTTCAGTTTAGAGATGCCATCAGAACAAATTATGATGCGTATGCTGGCATCACTTGGCCGGGTTGATCAAACTAAAATTCGTACCGGTCAGTTAGATGATGAAGATTGGGCGCGTGTTTCTTCAACCATGGGGATTATGCTTGAGCAAGGCAAAATGTATATCGATGACGGTTCAGGCTTAACGCCGACAGAAGTGCGAAGTCGTGCCCGTCGTATTGCGCGTGAGTATGGCGGTTTATCAATGATCATGATTGATTACTTGCAGTTAATGCAGGTGCCTTCATTAAAAGATAACCGTACCTTAGAAATTGCAGAAATCTCGCGCTCACTTAAATCCTTAGCCAAAGAACTAGAGATCCCGGTCATTGCGTTATCACAGCTTAACCGCTCGTTGGAGCAACGTGCTGATAAGCGCCCAGTTAACTCTGACTTACGTGAATCAGGTTCAATTGAGCAAGATGCGGATTTGATCATGTTTATTTATCGTGATGAAGTGTATAACGATGATTCAGAACAAAAAGGTGTCGCTGAAATCATTATTGGTAAACAACGTAACGGCCCGATTGGCCGCGTGCCGCTGGCGTTCCAAGGCCAGTTCTCGCGTTTTGATAATTATTCTGGCGCACAAGTCTTTGATGAAGATTAATCTCATCAGATAGGTATTTAGTCTTTGCGTTAGTCGTACCGAAAAGCCTCTGTTTTAACGCAGAGGCTCATTTTTTAGTCTTGTGTTGCTCAATTATTTGAATGAAGCAATCAGTAAGGTTAGTTATTTGAAACCATTTCCCCGTGCTGAAATTAGTCGTAAAGCTTTGCAGGCTAACCTTGCAAGGCTGCGTGAAATTGCGCCCAACAGTAAAGTCATGGCTGTGGTTAAAGCCAATGGTTATGGGCATGGCTTGCTCAACGTGGCCGAGTCTGTCGCTGACTGTATTGACTGCGCCGATGGATTTGGACTGGCGCGACTTGAAGAGGCGCTTGAATTACGCCAAGGCGGTGTTAACGCTAAGCTACTGTTGCTTGAAGGTTGTTTTCGTCAATCTGACTTACCCACATTAGTTGAGCATAAAATTGATACCGTGGTGCATCATGAGTCGCAATTGGTGATGTTAGAGCAATCGACACTTACTGCGCCCATTACCGTCTGGCTTAAAATTGATACAGGCATGCATCGTTTAGGCTTTGGTATTGAACAATTCAAGGCTGTTTATCAACGCTTAATGGCTTGCCCACAAGTTGCCAAACCTATTCATTTAATGACCCATTTTGCTTGTGCCGATGAGCCTGACAATCCCTTAACCCAAGTGCAAATTGATGCTTTTCAGCAGTTGATTAACGATTTACCTGGCGATCGAACGTTAGCTAATTCTGCCGCTACGTTATTTTGGCCTCAAAGCCAGTGTGACTGGATAAGACCAGGTATCGCACTCTATGGGGTATCGCCTGTACTGGGTGATAAAGGTGTTCATCATGGGCTAGTTCCCGCAATGGAGTTAGTGTCAAACCTTATTGCGGTACGTGAGCATAAAGCCGGACAAAGTGTTGGCTATGGCGCTTATTGGACTGCAAAACAAGATACTCGTCTAGGCGTGGTTGCCATAGGTTATGGCGATGGTTATCCGCGCAATGCCCCTGAAGGTACCCCCGTGTTGCTTAATGGCCGCAGAGTGCCCATTGTTGGTCGAGTCTCTATGGACATGCTGACCGTTGATTTGGGGCTTGATGCAACTGATAAGGTCGGGGATTCAGTGCAGCTGTGGGGTAAAGGGCTCGCTGTAGAAGAAGTGGCAGAGCACATTGGCACCATTGCTTATGAGTTAGTAACTAAACTCACCCCAAGAGTCGTGGTTGATTTACAAGATTAATCTCAATTTAATTAATGGTTTATAGCCTAGAGCTTGAATCTTAAATTAGTCATAGATAGGAAGTGTTAAGTGCAGTTGTATAAATCAGTCGTTATGATTTATTGCGTGTTTTTTAGTATCGACAGTGTCGCCCAGTCTGAAGCTATTCACTCCGTAATTTCAAATGATCCAGAGTATGTGACTGCCAGTAAAACCACAACGAGTCATCGCCCTGATACAGAAGTGGTTGTAGAGACTGAGCTTATTTCTGAGATAAACCCACAGTCACAGCAACAAAATACTGCTGAAAAGCCGTCTGCGGTAACGCCCTCTGAAAAAGCACTGTCTCCAGAATTTGTCGCTGTGCCAATTGTCTTTTCAACTGAGACCTTGAGCACCACATTCGGCGCAGCAGGTGTCCTTAAGCATGCCGGTCAACCGCAAGCCGTAGCATTAGGCATTGGCTTATACTCTGCCAATGACAGTTGGCTAAGTTATGCAGGTTTTTATCATTATCAATTGCCAGAGCTTGATCAATGGTTATTTAGTGCCGAATTGTTTCGTGGTCATTACGAGCAAGGGATATATTACTTGCCCAAGAGTGACCTATACGAGCCAAAAGCCAATGACATCAGTCGAGTCATTAGTGTCGGGGATGAAGGCTTTAACAAACTGACCATGGAATATGTATTACCCATCGCCAGAGGTAAGCATGGCGCTGCAAACGCGCTTGGGGAAAACACCACACCAATTAGCTGGAACCCATTAGAGTCAGGTGTTAGCTCTATCAGCTTAACCCCGTTTAGCAAGTATCGAGAGCTTGAAGCATTAGCCTATTTAGCCGACGAAGCCCGTGGTGTTGAGCTTGCTTTTAATTGGGATAACCGCGATGCCAAACTAAATAGCACCGAGGGTGGTCAAACAAATCTAACCATCACCAAAGGCTTTAGTGTCGATGATGATCCAAGCTGGTTGATGTGGGAATTTGAACAAAGCGCATTTATGTCTTTTGGGAGTAACAGTTGGTTTGAGCAACAAGTGCTCGGGATTAATTTCTACTTAGCGGATACCCCAAGTTGGGAGCAAGATTATAAACAACAGCAATTTCAGCAGCCTCCTAGTTTTGCTGGGGTGTCATTAGGTGGCTTTGATCGTTTGCGCGGTTACTCTTCAAAGCAGTTTACTGGCCGCAGCGCAGTCAATTATGCCCTAGAGTATCGAGTCACACCTCAATGGCAGCCACTACAATCACTGCCGGTGTTTAATCTATATAACATTCCTTGGTGGCAGTGGGTATTATTTGCCGAAGCTGGCAATGTGGCTGATGAATTTACTTTAACTGAACTGCATGATGATATGAAAACTAACTACGGCGCAGGCATACGTTTTGAAGTTGAAGGTATAGTGATAAGAACCGACTTTGTTACTGGCGGTGATGAAAGTCAGTTTTGGGTTATGGTTAATCAAGCATTTTAGTTTCTTGGTGATGAAATTAGTGGCTGCTGATATTAATTAGCCGTTTGTTAATGATATAATCACTAGTTCGTTTTTTAGTAAGCATCATATTTTATTAATCGTTGATTTTCTTCGATAAGGTACCATTTTGGCTCTAACAACACTCAACCGCTCGCTTTCTATCGCCCCCATGCTTGATTGGACCGATAGGCATTACCGTTACTTTGCGCGCCTGATGTCTGCACATACTGTGCTTTATACCGAAATGGTGACGACAGGGGCGATCATTCATGGTCAGGCTGATTACTTAGCTTATAACCAAGAAGAGCATCCGCTTGCTTTGCAGCTTGGTGGGTCTAACCCTAAAGATTTAGCCACCTGTGCCAAACTGGCTTTTGAGCGCGGTTATGATGAAATCAATTTAAATGTGGGTTGTCCATCAGATAGAGTCCAAAGCGGACGGTTTGGCGCTTGTTTGATGGCTGAGCCTAAGTTAGTTGCAGAATGTGTTGATGCCATGAAGCAAGTTGCTGATATCTCTGTGACGGTTAAAACCCGTATTGGTATCGATGAGCAAGACAGTTATGAATTTCTCACCGAATTTGTTGATACGGTTAAAGCTATTGGTTGCGATACTTTTATTGTCCATGCCAGAAAAGCGTGGTTACAAGGGTTAAGCCCAAAAGAAAATCGTGAAATTCCAGAGCTTAACTATGAGCGGGTGTATCAATTAAAGCGGGATTATGCTGATTTAAATATCAGTATTAATGGCGGCGTTAAAACCATTGAAGATTCATTGGTGCATTTACAGCAATTAGATGGGGTGATGATCGGCCGTGAAGCGTACCAAAACCCTTATATATTAGCTGAAGTGGATCAACGTATTTACGGTGACGACAAAGCTGTGTTAACTCGTGAGCAAGTGATTGAACAAATGGTGCCCTACATTGAGCAGCATATACAGTCAGGCGGGCGTTTAAACCACATCACTCGTCACATGATTGGCTTATTTCAAGGCCTACCTGGCTCAAGGGGCTGGCGTAGATATCTTAGTGAAAACGCTCATAAGCCGGGTGCGGGTGTTGAGGTTATTTGGGATGCGGTTGAGAAAATGCATCAAAGTAGGCCGCCTGCTGATGTGACTTTCTACCCTAATAACATGAGTAATGATTAAGTCTTTATTCGTTAAAAATAGCGTCTCATTGAGGCGCTTTTTTTATGCCTGTAGCTTAGCTAATTAAGTATTAGCTAAATTCACTATCAGGATGGTGAAAATGACTAATTGTTTGATTATTGTTCAGTGGCTGTTGTGAGCCTGTTTTTGTTTAAAGTTAATATAACTACTATTAATCAGTCGTTTATATTGTTTTTTAAAACTTGGCACGTAGCTTGTAATAACCATGGTGTACCCAACATTAGGAAAGGAAAACATCATGTTTAACTCAATATCAAATGAAAATTCAGTGGTTAGTTCATCATCTACAACAAGCAATCGCATGTTTAAGAAACTGGCATTAATTGCTGTTATCGCCACCGCAAGTATTGGTGCTCAAGCAAATGAACTTAATAGTGCTGACATGGTAGAGGTATTAGAAGCTCGTTTGACTGATGCAACCACTGAAATGCTACAAACTGCGAGGCAAGAAATTAGCTTGAGCTTACATAGCCAAATTGCTGAACAAGTTTTTGAGTTAAACAGCTCGCTTGAAATGACTGACGATGTAATAGCAACACAATCAGACACTGCTTTAGCAAGCAATGAGGACTGATTTATGGATTTAATGATGATATTTCATTTAGCTGATCCATTAACTTCTTTACTACTGCTTCCTGTTTTTAGCTTTATCGCATGCTCGATAATGATATGTGGGTTGCAGTGGTACCAATTTAATAGCGTCAAGGCAATGTCTGCTGAACTGGCTTCAATGGAGATCGCAGGAGAACAAAAATGAACTTAACAGACTTAGAAAAATGGTTAACAACCGATGACAGTTTGATATGTGGCGCATCACACGGATTAGCAAAACAATTTGGCTGGTCAGTATTGTGGACCCGAGTGTTAACCCTAGTGGCAATTTTAATGAGCCCTAGCATCGGACTCATTGGTTACTTTGTGACTGCCATTATCATGACCCAGAAAAAATCCAGATATTAAACTGAAGTATGAACGCTGCTGTCGTTCAAGATTAGTTCAGCATTATCATTCATACTTCAGTGTTAAATGACTATTTTACTGGTTTATCCCAGCGTAAATGATATCAATGCTTAAACCAGAGACTACTTCGTTAAAAAAGCTTGGAACCGAGCTTTGGCCTCATCACTTTTTAGTCTTTCACTAAACAACACTAACTCTTTAAGCATTTGTTGTTTCACTTCAGCTTGGTTATGCCTTAATAACTGTTTAGATGCCTGCAGCGCCAAGGGTGGCTGAGCTGCTAATTTCTTTGCTTGTGATAATACAAAATCATCTAATTGTGATTGCTCAACCACTTGGTTGATAATATTTAATTCTTTTGCGGTGCTGGCAGTAAAGCTTTCACCTAATAAGATAAGTTCAGCCGCTTTTTGCTGCCCGACAATGAGCGGAAGTAACAAGCTTGATGCTGCTTCTGGTACCAAGGCGAGATTGACAAAAGGTAGCTGAAATGTAGCGCTGTTATCGGCATAAACCAAATCGCAATGCAGTAATAAAGTGGTACCAATGCCCACAGCTGCGCCAGATACTGCGGCTATCAATGGCTTTTTTATCTCAAGGATACAATGCAAAAATTGCACTGTGGGATGGGTTTCATTTAACTCGCCGCTGTTGAGGAAATCGCTAATATCATTACCCGATGTGAAACAATTGCCTTCGCCTCGTAACATAAAGGCGCGAATTGCATTGTCGTGCTCACCTTGGATCAGGTATTCTGTAAGCTGTTGGTACATTTTAAGATTAAAGGCATTTCGTTTTTCAGGACGATTGAAACTGATAATACGTACGCCTTGATCATCCTTTATCTGAATCTGACTCATAGGCTGTTTTCCTTCGGGAAGCGACTAGGGTGTACATGGAGTTTAAGACATTGAAAGCGATATTCAAACAGCTGTTTAGTTTTTTAGTTTTAACCACATTTTCTATTTCGGCCACTGCGGGCATTATGCTTTCAGAAGGCCATGTTAGAGCCATGCCTGCCAGTGTGCCCAACACCGCAGCTTATCTTACTTTAATGAACCATTCAGATAACACTGCTACATTAGTCTCTGTGACTACACCAGTGGCAAAAGAAGCCCAATTACATACCCTAATTGAAGAAAATGGCATTGTGAAAATGCGCCAAGTTGAAGGGTTTGATATAGAATCACATGGCAGCTTAACATTGCAACCATCGGGTGATCACATCATGCTGTTGTCACTGGTTAAGCCGTTAACCGTCGGTGATAAAGTACCATTAACATTAACTTTTGCTGATGGTCAGCAGTTAAATATTGAATTAATGGTTGATAAAAAGGCGAGTACTGATCAGCAAGAAAGCCATCATCACCATCATCATTAAGGAGTTGTATTGATGCAAATCACAAGGAAAAAAATTTTTAGTGTCATAGGGATTATTCTATTAATCGGCTATGTCATTGCGGTTTGGTGGAGCATTGAGCCAGACATCCTAGAGCCCGAAACGCTACAAAATGAACGTGGCGAGCACGTTATTGGCTACGCGACAACTTCTTCACTGATAGACACTCTCGAAAGCTTATTGGACAAACCAGGTGGCTGGCTTTCCAACGATATTATGCCGCCATCAGTGATGATGGATAATATGCCAGCATTTGAGTTTGGTGCATTAGAGCAGTCTCGCGATTTAGCGCTGATTATGCGTAAAGAGTTTAGTCGCTCACAATCTCAATCGACAGCAGATAGCGATTTACTGGCTGCGCATTCAAAACTTAATATTGAGCATACCAGTTGGTTGGTGCCTAGCGCTGAAGGCGAGTACCGTGAAGCGATAAAATTACTGAAACTTTACCGCGCTAAAATCAGTGATACCGAAAACAGTAATGCCCAGTTTTACGCTCGCGCAGACAACCTCAATGAATGGCTTAAAGAAGTGCAAAAACGTTTAGGCAGTATCTCACAACGGCTGTCTGCCAGTGTTGGTCAAGAGCGTTTAAATACTGATTTAGCCGGTGATTCTACTGCAAGGCAATCAACGCCATCGCTCGCCAGTTCAGAAATTAAAACCAGCTGGTGGAAAATTGATGATGTGCTTTATGAAAGCCGAGGCAGTGCTTGGGCTTTGCTTAATTTCATGAAGGCAATTGAAGTTGATTTTGCAGATGTACTGGAAAAGAAAAATGCTGAGGTGAGTTTACGACAAATTATTCGTGAACTTGAAGCCACTCAGCAAACTGTTTGGAGCCCAATGGTGCTGAACGGAGATGGTTTTGGTTTAGTCGCCAACCATTCATTAGTCATGGCTAACTATATTTCCCGCGCGAATGCTGCGGTAATCGATTTAACTAACTTACTCTCTCAGGGATAATGATGAAAAAGACACTTCTTGCCACCAGTTTATTGGGTTTATTAAGCATCTCTTCAGCGCAAGCTGCAACTGTGCTTGGTTTTAAAGTCGGTGGTGATTATTGGCAAGCTGACACCAGCGGCTCATTCAATAGTGACGATGGTGTAGGGCAAACTTATAACTATGACTCTGATGCACAGGGCAGTGTATGGATTGCTTTTGAGCACCCAATTCCGTTAGTGCCTAACGTTAAAATTCGTGAAAACCGTTTAGAAGGTAAAGGCAAGCAAACTGATTCAAACTTTTTCTTTAACGATATTTCTATCGATGGCGCTTCTACTGCTTATAATGATCTAAGTAATACGGATTTCGTACTTTATTACGAAATTCTAGACAATGATTTAGTAGCTTTAGATTTAGGTGCTGCCTACAAGCAAATGCATGGTTCAATAAGAATTAATGGCACTACCGATGCTGGTTCTGCAATTTCTTCAGAAGTCGATGTGGATAGCGGTATTGTTATGCTTTACGGTAGTGCTGAAGTCGGTGTGCCAGGGCTGGGTTTATATGCATTTGCTGACGTTATGCTAGGCATTGATGAGTCAAATGTTTATGACTACAACGCTGGTTTAGGTTGGAAATTTGATGGTGTTGCTTTAGACACGGCAATCCGAGTGG
This sequence comes from Shewanella sp. 10N.286.51.B2, assembly GCF_041469265.1. NCBI lineage: Bacteria > Pseudomonadati > Pseudomonadota > Gammaproteobacteria > Alteromonadales > Shewanellaceae > Shewanella > Shewanella sp. 10N.286.51.B2. Next base: position 117,459 of record NZ_JBFRKH010000014.1, on the reverse strand, counting down.
GTTACCGCGAGTTCAAATTTGATGTTGATGATTTTTCTCGCACAACTCAGAATATGTCGTTTAAAGGTGCCTTTGCCGGTGTTGAACTGACATTCTAAAGACTGAATAAGCGTTATAAATGCCCAATAAAAAACCGCCATTTGGCGGTTTTTTTGTTGCCTGAATAAGGCATCAGCAATAGGGCTTACTCAGTAACAAAGGTTATTCTGAAATAAGGCCATTGTTAATTGAGATGATATCGTCTTCGTTTAAAGTACCGGCTGCTTGTTTAAGAGCAAGGATTGAAGTGATATAGCCGTAACGAGCATCAGACAGTTGACGCTTTGAATCGTATAAATCACGAGTACGGTTTAATACATCAACAATGGTACGCGTGCCCACTTCAAAACCTGCTTGAGTGGCTTTTAAAGCACTTTCAGAAGATATAACAGATTGCTCGTAAGCGCGGATAGAGCTGATTGACGCGCCGACATTGTTAAAGTTATTGCGTACATTTTTAACCACACTACGGTGAGTTTGCTCAAGCAGTTCACTGGCTTCAACATATTGATATTGAGCTTGCTTTACTTGTGACGAAACTTTAAAGCCTTCAAAAATCGGTACGCTTAAGGTAATGCCAATGTTGGCATTGTCGTAATCAAGACCTGGGTTTTGATCAAAGCCTTTAGTGTAACCAGCGCCCAAGTTTAATGATGGCATATGGCCAGCTTTAAAAAGGCTAATGGTTTCACTGGCAATATCACGGCCAATACGTTGGGTCATTAAATCAATACTGTTGGTTTCTGCAATTTTTAACCATTCAGCTGAGGTTGTTGGCGAGGTTGCGCCAGCAGAAAAGCGGGTCGTATCTAGAATGTTAATTGACTTGTGATCTATACCTGTGATTTCACGTAATGCTTCGTAACTGTTTGCTAAGGTATTTTCGGCCAAAATCTCAGTGGCTGAGGCTAAATCATATTGCGCTTGAGCTTCATGAACGTCGGTAATCGCGGTAAGACCTACTGCAAAACGTTGCTTAGTTTGCTCCAATTGACGCTCAATCGCACGTTTTTCAGCACCTTGGAACTCAAAGTTATCTTTTGCGGTTAATACAGCAAAGTATGCATCAGTTACACGGATAATTAATGATTGTAACGTTGATGCATAAGCTGAGTCAGCTTGTGATGCTGCCATTTCAGCTAAATCTAAACCGACCCAAGCGCTGTGATCATAAATAACTTGGTTTAAGCTGATACCACCAGTAAAGCCATCTGGCTTGTTGGTGTCCTTACCATCTTCTTTATTCCATGCCTTTGAGTAACCCACGTTGGCACTAATAGTCGGCAGTAAAGGCGCACGGTTTTCTTCAATGCTTTCGTATAATGCATCGCGCTGAGCTTGTGCTTGCAGTACTACGGTGTCACTGGTAAGTGCTTGTTGATAAATTTGCAGTAAATCGTCAGCATTTGCCGCAGGTGCAGCAACTGCTAATGTTAGCGCTGCGTATATTGAACTAATTTTAAATTTCATTTGCTGCCCTTTTAGACAATATCTCCATCAATGGAGGAAAAATAATTTTGGTGTTTACGGTACTCATTATTAAGTAAGCATCATTTAGTACTATCGCACTTGCTTAAAATCCTGAGTTGTCGCTATGCAGCGAGGATCTGTTCATCTTTCTAGCTTAAATTTTACAGTGTTTCAGTAGCATTTATTGCTACGGATAATGCATTAATTGGTATGAAAAATGCCAATGTTACATTTATTGCTCAATTACCTAGATAGATTTTAGCTGTTGTTGCAAAAATAACCATGAAAGATCAACAGACTCTGCTGTATATCGTGAAAAAGGTTATCATTTCTAAGGCAAATATCAACTTTCAAGTTGTAACAGACTTTATTAAAATCCCCTGCTTAAATATAACCACCGTATAATAGTGTATGAAATATTTTAAAGGGCTTACAAATTGTAAGAAAAAAATATGAAAAATAATGAAATACTTGCACAGTTTAACGCTGAAACAGATGTTGAAATCATTGATACTAAAACCGTTTTTAAAGGCTTTTTTCAAGTGGATGAATATCAATTTAAGCATAAACTTTTTGACGGTGGTTGGAGTGAGGTTGTCTCTCGTGAAGTATTTGAAAGGGGTAATGCGGTTGTGGTACTGCCCTATGATCCAGTCACTCATCAAGTCGTCCTTATCGAGCAAATACGCTTACCTGCAATAGGGACCACCAATTCTGTTTGGCTACTTGAATTGGTTGCAGGTATGATCGCCGCTGACGAGGTGGCCGAAGAGGTTGCCCATCGAGAGTTAATGGAAGAGACAGGGCTTAGTGCCACTGAAATGCATTTCGTTAATAGCTTTCTGGCGACACCAGGTGGTTCATCTGAACGATTTTATTTTTACTGGGCTAAAGTTGATGCCAGTAAAGCCCAAGGCATACACGGCCTTGAATATGAGCATGAAGATATAAAAGTGCATGTGGTCGATTTTGATGTCGCCATGGATATGGTCAACAATGGCCGTATTGATAATGCCTCTACCGTGATTGGTCTACAATGGTTGGCATTAAACTTAGATAAAGTGACCTCATAGCCGTTCAATCAGCACACTGGCTAAGCGGCTTATCATCAATATTTAAGCGTAATGTAAAGCTAATTAAAGAGGTTTGAATTGAGTCAGCAAGTAACCAAAAATAAGTACCAGCCAAACGTGAGTGCTTTTTTAGCATTGTGCGGCCGTAATTATGCGCTGATTTTGAAATGGTTACCTGAAGATGGTGAAATTAATGAGCCTTGGACTGTTAAAGGCCAATTTGGGCTATTAGATATCACGATTATTGAAAATACTAAATATACACAACTAATTGAAATAAAGCGGCATTTTCCCACAGATAACTTCCTTACCACACCTAAAGCATGTGTGCGAGTCTATCATGATGCTCAATTAGCAGAAGTGTTAACTAGTCAACAGATTTATCGATTAAAAGCAGTGTATGATTATCCAAATGTACATATGCATCAAACGGATGAGAAATATCAAGTTAATGCATTTTTGGAAGAGCTACTTAAGATTGGATGCCGTCCCCAGCATCTATGTTCGACATAGTTCTGCTACATTGAATTAATTTATGTCTAGGATTAATTAGTGCTAAAAGAGCCAGTGAGTTACCCCATCGCTGAAACGGATGTCGTCAGGCTGATTCAAGTCACTGATCCTCATCTATTTGCCGATCCAGAAGCGCAGCTTTTAGGGGTGAATACGGCTGCCAGTTTTCAGGCGGTACTAGACACTTTTTTAGCATCAGATCAGCAAGCTGACATCATGTTGGCCTCTGGCGATATCAGCCAAGACTACTCTCCTCAGTCATACCAGCATTTTTCAAATGCAGTTACAAAACTCGATATGCCTTGTCATTATTTACCGGGTAATCATGATGACCCACGCTTGATGAGCTTGCATATGCAGGGCAAACAATTGTTTGGTCAGCAGCGCATTATCATTGGTAACTGGCAAATATTGATGTTGGACTCAACAGTGCGTGGTAAACCGGGTGGCTTTATGGCTGAAGATCAATTTAAATTGATTGATGCTGCTATCAAAGCTGATCCTGAGAAACACGTGTTACTGGTTATGCACCATAATCCCATTTTAGTGCAGTGCAGCTGGCTTGATCAGCATTGCATGATTAATGGCGATAACTTTTTACAGCGCATGGGGGAATACCCTCAAGTGAAAGCCGCGCTATGGGGCCATGTGCATCAAGCTATTGATAGTGAATATCAAGGCGCCAATGGTGCTATTCACTTAATGGCGACCCCGTCAACTTGTATACAATTTAAGCCAAAATCTTCTTATTTTGCCCTAGATGGACTTCAACCCGGCTATCGTTTGCTGGAGCTAGCTAGCAATGGTAGCATTCATACTAATGTTTATCGGGTGCCTGGCGAAAACTTCTCTCCAGATAATGATGCGAGCGGTTATTAGACGTTTTTTCGTTATTGGTTAACTTGATATTCATTCTGCTGTTGGAATTTCAATATCACCTTAGCGAGAGGAAATATGCTGCTCTATATACATGGATTTAATAGTTCACCTCTTTCAGATAAAGCCAAGGAAACGGCTGCCTATATAAAACAACGTTTTCCGGATTACCCTTTTCACCAACCTCAACTTCCTTCATCACCTAAAGCGGCGATGACCTTGTTATGTGGTATTGTGGAACAAGCGAAAGCCGAAGGTGAACCGTTAACCTACATTGGATCGTCTTTAGGTGGGTACTTTGCTAGCTATTTAGCTGAACAATATGGCGGTAAAGCAGTGTTGATAAACCCTGCAGTAAAACCCTTTGAATTGTTTGATGGGTTTTTAGGGCCGCAATATAACCCCTATACCGATGAACATTACCAAGTATTACCGCAACATAAACTTGATGTTGCTGAATATAATACTGAAGTCATTCGTCGCCCAGATAGATTTTTAGTTTTTTTGCAAACTGGCGATGAAGTGTTAGATTATCGTCAAGCATTATCGAAATATCATTGTTGTCAGCTTCATTTAGAGGCCAACGGTGACCACAGTTTTATTGGCTACAAAAATCAGCTAGATAAGATATGTGATTTTTTACAAATTAAATAACAAGTATTCTTTTCGGCCTGTAATATTGGGCCAATAATTGACCAAATGTGTGGACTATGAGCAATCAATATACTTCTGACGCTATCGAGGTTCTTAATGGACTCGACCCTGTTAAACGCCGTCCTGGTATGTACACCGACACCACCAGGCCGAATCATTTAGGTCAAGAAGTTATCGACAACAGTGTCGATGAAGCGCTCGCCGGTCACGCCTCAAAAATTGAAGTAGTATTGCACGCCGATAATTCATTGGAAGTGACTGATGATGGCCGTGGTATGCCTGTGGATATTCACCCTGAAGAAGGTATTCCTGGGGTTGAATTGATCCTCACTAAATTGCACGCCGGTGGTAAGTTCTCGAATAAAAATTACCAATTCTCTGGTGGTTTGCACGGGGTAGGTATTTCGGTGGTGAATGCCTTATCGACTCGGGTTGAAATTACCGTTCGTCGTGATGCTCAAGTGTATGATATGGCATTTGAAAATGGTGACAAGGTCGAAGACTTACGTGTTACCGGCACCTGTGGTCGTCGTAATACCGGTACCCGAGTTCATTTTTGGCCAGATGCCAGTTATTTTGACTCAGGTAACTTCTCGCTTACTAAGCTACTTTATTTATTGCGGGCTAAAGCTGTGCTTTGCCCTGGTTTACGGATTAAGTTTAGCAATAAGCAAAACGGTGAAGTACATGAGTGGTTTTACGAAAGTGGCTTAACTGATTACTTAAAAGAAGCGGTAAAAGATTCGGTCTTGTTACCTGAAGAGCCATTCATTGGTAGTTTTACCGGTAAAATGGACGCGGCAGAGTGGGCCATTACTTGGCTACCTGAAGGTGGAGATAGTTTGTATGAAAGTTACGTTAACTTGATCCCTACGCCACTTGGCGGGACTCACGTTAATGGTTTCAGACAAGGCTTATTGGAGTCGATGCGCGAGTTCTGCGAGTTTCGTAATCTGGTGCCTCGAGGCATTAAGCTCTCACCTGAAGATATTTGGGATAAAGCCTCATTTATTTTATCTATCAAAATGCAGGACCCACAATTTTCCGGTCAAACTAAAGAGAAGCTTTCAAGCCGTCAAAGCTCTGCCTTTGTTTCTGGTATTGTTCGTGATGCTTTCTCGCTATGGCTTAACTCTAATACCGAGCAAGCTGAACAATTAGCTGAACTTTGTATTAACAATGCTCAAAAACGCTTAAAAGCGGCTAAAAAAGTAGCCCGTAAAAAAGTTACTTCAGGGCCGGCTTTACCGGGTAAATTAACTGATTGTAGTGGCCAAGACCCAATGCGCGGTGAGCTATTTCTAGTGGAGGGTGACTCTGCGGGTGGTAGTGCTAAACAGGCGCGCGATCGTGAGTTTCAAGCGATTATGCCCCTTAGAGGTAAGATTTTAAATACCTGGGAAGTGGACGCGTCACAGGTATTAGCCTCGCAAGAAGTACATGATATCTCAGTCGCTATAGGCTGCGATCCAGACAGTGCTGATATTTCAGAGTTACGCTACGGCAAAATTTGTATTCTTGCTGATGCCGACTCCGACGGTCTGCATATTGCGACCCTATTATGTGCTTTATTTATGAAGCATTATCGTGTGTTGGTCGAGAAAGGCCATGTGTATATTGCAATGCCACCGCTGTTTCGTATCGATTTAGGCAAAGAAGTTTTTTATGCTTTAGATGAAGATGAAAAAAACGGTATATTAGACCGAATTGTGGCAGAAAAGAAAAAAGGCAAAGTGCAAGTCACTCGTTTCAAAGGTCTAGGTGAGATGAACCCATTGCAACTGCGAGAAACCACAATGGATCCTAATACCCGCCGTTTGGTGCAATTAACCATTGATGATAATGAAGACACAGTCGCACTCATGGATATGTTACTTGCGAAAAAGCGCTCGCCAGATCGTAAAATCTGGTTAGAGTCTAAAGGTGATCTAGCTCAGCTGTAATTTACTCAGTTTTATGCCCATAACAATTGCCCATAACGATTGCTGATAGCAATTGCTTATAACAACAATGAAGGCAAAAATTACTAAGATGTCGAACATAAAATTTAAAATGGACTTTAAGCAAGCGAAGACAGCGTTAAAGGCGTTGTCCGTGCTTGCTTTAACACAAATGACTGTGGTTAAAGCTTTTGCAGCCGACACCATGATGATTACTGTGACTAAAGGATTTGGGCTGACACTGTATGCCTCAGATTTAGGTGATGCCAAACAAATGGCAATGGGCACTAACGGCACCTTGTTTGTCGGCTCAAAAAAGAGCGGCACCATTTATGCTTTAGTCGACTCTGATAACGATGGTCAGGTAAACAAACGCTACCTAATTGGTAAAGGCTTAGAGTACCCAGAAGCTATCGCGTTTCATGACGGTGATTTGTATGTCGCTGATCAAGACCGTATTTTACGTTATCAAGATATTGAAGACCGCCTTAGGCGTCCTGGTAGACCCAAAGAGGTGTACTCAGGGCTGCCAAGTGTTGAGCGCAAACATGCTCGTGGGATGAAGTTTGGACCCGATGGCCGACTGTATATCTCTATTGGTTCTCCGTGTAATGTGTGTGAAGCAGAAGCGCCATTTAGCAGCATGTTAGCCATTGATATTAAGACGGGTGACACCGAACAAGTGGCATCAGGATTAAGGCGGGTTATTGGTTTTGACTGGTCGCCGAGCAGCGCTAAATTATGGTTTGCTGATCAAGGCCGAAATTGGATGGGTGATACCATGCCAGCCGATGAAATAAACCGCATAGACGTAAAGGGTAGCCATTTTGGTTTTCCCTATATTCATGGAACCAATGTTGTTGAGCCTTCTTTTAAGAAACCAGACAACCTCAATGTTTCAACACCAGAATTTGAATTACCAGCGCATGTAAAACCAACCAGCCTACTTTTTTATCAAGGTGATAATTTTCCTGAGCGTTACCATCATCAATTATTTGTTGCTGAAAATGGCTCGTGGAATCGCTCAAGTAAAATTGGTTATCAGGTGGTGATGTTAGCCCTTGAAGATGACCAAATTATCAAGCGCGAAAGAGTCGTCAGCTTTTTAGACGGTGAGTTTCCCGTTGCTAGACCTTATGACCTGATAAATGCACCCGATGGTGCAGTGTTCATCTCTGATGACCTAAAAGGCAATGTATATCGCTTGTTTTATAAAGCGCCAGAATAATCACAGGAATATTAACTAATGAGTGATGCGATTGAATTAAGCCTTGATGGTGTAGAGCAAATGCCCCTACGCCGTTTTACAGAAGAGGCTTATTTAAACTATTCAATGTACGTAATCATGGATCGTGCTTTGCCACATATTGGCGATGGTTTAAAGCCTGTTCAACGTCGTATTATTTACGCTATGAGCGAGCTTGGATTATCAGCTCAATCTAAGCCTAAAAAGTCTGCTAGAACCGTGGGTGACGTATTAGGTAAATACCATCCCCATGGTGACAGTGCGTGTTATGAAGCTATGGTATTAATGGCGCAGCCATTTTCCTATCGTTACCCCTTAGTCAAAGGTCAAGGTAACTGGGGGGCGCCAGACGACCCTAAGTCATTCGCAGCCATGCGTTATACCGAAGCGACCTTATCAAAATTTTCAGAAGTGCTTTTATCTGAATTAGGCCAAGGCACGGTTGAATGGGGCGTTAACTTTGACGGAACTTTAAAAGAGCCGAAATCATTGCCTGCACGCTTACCGCATATTTTATTAAACGGTATTACCGGTATTGCCGTGGGTATGGCAACCGATATCCCACCACACAATGTGCGTGAATTAGTGTCTGCGTGTGTGGAGTTATTGGATAATCCTAAAGCGGAACTTGAGCGCCTAATGGAGCTGGTACCAGGGCCAGATTATCCGACCCAAGCTGAAATTATTACCCCAAGTAAAGACATTGCCAAGATTTATGAAACAGGTCGTGGCTCGATTAAAATGCGCGCGGTTTACGAGATTGATAGCGGCGAAATTGTCATTACTTGTTTGCCACATCAAGCTGGTAGCGGCAAGATTTTAGAGCAAATTGCTAACCAAATGCAGGCTAAAAAGTTGCCGATGGTGGCAGATTTACGTGATGAATCTGATCACGAAAACCCAGTACGACTAATCATTGTGCCTCGCTCAAATCGTGTTGATTGCGATCAGTTAATGGCGCATTTGTTTGCCACTACGGATTTAGAAAAGAGCTTTCGAGTTAACTTAAATGTGCTCGGCCTTGATGGTCGCCCAAGGGTTAAAGGCCTGAAAGAGATGCTAACTGAGTGGCTCAGTTACCGCATCTCAACCGTGACCCGTCGTTTGCAATACCGTCTTGATAAGGTACTTGCAAGGCTGCATATTCTTGATGCTTTGATGATTGCCTTCTTAAATATTGATGAAGTCATCGAGATCATTCGCTTCAATGATGAGCCGAAAAAAGAGTTAATGTCACGGTTTGATTTATCAGATAAGCAAGCCGAAGCGATTTTAGAGCTTAAGTTACGTCATTTGGCCAAGCTTGAAGAATTTAAAATTAAAGGTGAGCAAGAAGAGTTAGCTGCAGAGCGCGATAAGCTGCAACTTATTTTGGGTTCTGAGCGCCGCTTAAAAACCTTAGTTAAAAAAGAGCTCATACAAGATGGTGAAACCTATGGCGATGATCGCCGCTCGCCTATCATTGAGCGTATTGAATCAAAAGCCTTAACTGAGCAAGAGTTGACCCCAGCAGAGTCAGTGACCGTAGTGTTATCTGACAAAGGTTGGGTACGCTGCGCGAAAGGTCATGATATTGATGGCGAAGGGTTAAATTATAAAGCCGGTGATAGCTTCTTATGTAGTGCCAGCGGTAAGAGTAATCAGCCATCAGTGTTTATCGACTCGACAGGGCGGGCGTTTGCAACCGATACACATACGCTACCTTCTGCTAGAAGTCAGGGTGAACCAATCACGACACGCTTTAATTTAGCGCCAGGGGCGGTAATGCGCCATGTGTTGATGGGCGTTGATTCACAATGCTATTTATTAGCCAGTGATGCCGGTTACGGTTTTATCGGCTCTTATGCAGATATGGTGAGTCGTAATAAGGCTGGTAAAGCATTATTAAGCCTGCCTGCGAATGCGCAGTCCTTAGTGCCTAAATTGGTTAAAAAAGGCGTGCCTCAGTCAATTATGGCGATAACCAATGAAGGCCGAATGCTTATCTTTGATGTTGATGCCTTGCCGCAGTTATCGAAAGGTAAGGGTAACAAGATCATTGGTATTCCAACGGATCGCGCTAAGAGCAGAGAAGAGCTATTGATCCATCTTGATGTTATTCCACAAGAGGCGTCAGTTACCCTGTGGGCTGGTAAACGTAAGCTAACTTTAAAACCATCTGATCTTGAGCATTATCGTGGTGAGAGAGGCCGTAGAGGCGCGAAACTACCTCGTGGTTTACAACGGGTCGATAGTGTTGATATCGAGCTCGGTGCGCAAACGGATGCTGACATTGAGCCATCAAGCGATTAATCGCGCAGCAGAATAGCCATAAAAGAAAGACATAAAAAATGCTGCCAATGGGCAGCATTTTTTATGAGAATTTGATTTTAACCTGAGGATGAACTTAAGGCTTGAGTTAGCCTTGCTTTTTAGCAACAGCTTACGCCACTTCGTAAAATTTAGGTTCTACGTCAACTTGAGCCTGAATAATGTTGCTCGCCATACGTGCACATTTACCACATTGATCAGCAACACCTAAGCGTTTTTTAACGTCAGCTAAAGAGCTATCGCCATGTTTGCTTACCGCTTCTTTAATTTGGGTATCAGTAATTCCGTGACAAAGACAAACGTACATAAAGCCTCTTCAATTAATCTGATTCATATCTTAACTTAGACAATTCATAAGGCTAAGAGATGATCGCTCGTTGACTATAATGCAATTCTAAATGAAAACCGTTCTCATTGCTAATAACTTTTTATCAATTTCTTAATTGGTGCCAAGAATATTAGTTATTAAAAATTGCTAACTTGCTCACAATTACTGCTGCAATGGGAGTTTAATGCCAATATCGGCGTTATCAATTGGATTAAAAGGAAGAGGTCTTAGGGTTTTCAAGTCGGGAGGATATAGACTCCAGAGGGGGTTACTTTTATTCAATATCAGCTCATCCATGAGATTTAAATTACAGTATGACTTAATTGTTAGGCATTATGCTGGCGGTTAATAATAAAGATTAATAGCCCTTAAAAAAATCGACCAGATGCTTTAAAGGTTGCTGTGTTGTCCATAAATGGAAGTTTTCAACGAACACTTCTACCACTTGTTCAGGAAAGCTTGGGGCGGCAATATGGGGGGTGATAATGGCATTAGGGCAATGCCAAATAGGGTGGTCTGCGGGCAATGGCTCTTGATTAAAGACATCAAGGATTGCGTTTTGTTGTGGCTTATTGAGTAATTGCGCAGCTAAGGCATCTAAATCGAGCACATTTCCGCGGCCAAGGTTGAACAGCACACATTCATCAGGTAGTAATGCCAGCATGGTTTTGCTTAATAGATTCTCAGTTTCTAAGGTGCTAGGTAGCGTACTGGCGATGGTGTGTGCACTAGGCAAATAGTTAGCTAAGTGCTCAATAGTATCAACATGGTCAAAATGCGCCTTTGGCTCGCCGCTACGACTCAGGCCGGTAACCGTCATGCCGAAATGCTTCGCCGTTTTAGCAATATGCTGGGCAATCGAGCCGGTACCGAGTAACAGTAAGCCTTGGCCTTGTAAGGTTCTGTAGCTACCAGGGATCCATTGCTTATGTTGCTGCTGTTGTTTATATTTTGCATGCTCTCGCTGGTGGGCAAGTAAATAACCAAATAAATATTCACTCATCAAAGGGCCAAAAATCCCTTTGATATTGGTTAGGACGTAATCCCGTCGTTGTCTAGAACCTGTAAGGCGATCAACACCAGCAAAAGTGGATTGCATCCAAGTTAAGTTGCGACCTAAGTTAAGTAATGGCGCCGCAAGATGTGGCTCTGCAAACCAGATATCAGCCTCAGTAATACTACTAGGCTCATCGCCTAGAATTGTCAGATCCTTGAGGTGGTGAGCCGCTAATAATTGACGAAACCTGTCGTTATCTTGGGTTAACAATAATAACTTGTGTGCCATAAAATCCCTGTAAGTCGATTAAATTGAGGAAGTTAATGGATCAAATAATAGCATTTATTGCCCAGCTTGGCGCAATGCTTCATCCGTGGATGAGTGAAATTGCCACTGCGTTAGTGGCCTGTTGTATTGTGGTGTTTGCCACCGATATTAATCGGGTATTACGCAAGGCGTTATCGGGTCAGGGCTTTTTTGTCCGAACTTGGGTATTTGTACTGGTGAATGCTTTTGGTTACGGCTTAGGGATTGTCAGCGTTAGCCCGTGGTTAGCGAGGCAACTTAAATCAATGCCTTCACAATGGATGCTGTTACTGCTACTGGTGGCATTTTTTGCTGTTGGCGCTTGGGCGCAACGAAACAGGCAAGTTTAACGGTGTCACTTGCCTGTTGCTTTAGGGGGTATTTAGCCAAAGCATAAATGGTGGTCAGTTGCTTGAGAATCAGTGTCTTGTTGATTTAATTGCTGGATTACAGCGGCGGCTTTATCGGGATAGTTACTGAATATCCCATCTACGCCAATGGCGTTCAAAGCTTGAATGTCTTCGGCATTATCGACGGTGTAGACATAAATTTTAGCGCCGCGTTGATGGGCATCATTGACCATTTTATGGGTGACAAAATGTATATCAACATGGATAGAATAGGCATCAAGGGCTGATACTGATTCAGCATAGTTTAGCGGCACGCCCGCTAAAATGGGTGCCACTCTAGCATGGGGGAGATGTTGTTTAACCTCGAGTAAGTAAGGCTGATTAAATGATGAGATCAGTAGCTGATCTGGGCTAAAGCCAAGCTGCTCAATCATGTCGTTATAGCAAGCAATAAGAGGCGCGGCGGTGTGATAGCCTTTAAGCTCAATATTGACAATACAGCGACCTTTAATCAGGCCCATGACTTGCCATAGCGTCGGTAGTTTATGCTGCTTGATAGTCACATTATTGATAGTGTCTAAGCTACTTAGATGCACTAACCCTTGTCCTGAGGTTTTGGTTTCTAGGCGGCGATCATGAAATACAATCAGTTGCCCTTCCACATTATAAACATCAAGTTCAATGGCACTAACCTTTAACGCCAGTGCTTTTTCCATTGCCGCAAGGGTGTTTTCTACTTCATAACCACTCGCACCGCGGTGAGCAAAAATCAGCATTTATTTAACCTTTGATAATTTTATTAAATTCACGACTCTGACCATTATTGATATGGATTTCCATTTGTGGGTACGCCAATTCAACTTGGTTTTCTTTTAGTTTTTTACAAATACGTTTGTGAAGGTTATGCCTTAAGGGCCAACGATCGTTCATGTCTTTAGCATAGGATCTGACTTCATAATCTTGGGTGTGCTGGCCAAAACCTGCAAACCAGACTTCAGGCTCAGGGAAGGTCAATGATAAGTCACATTCTCTTACTGCTTGATGGAGTAAGGCTTCAACTTTTGATGGATCTGCATCACGCTGCACTGACACATAAACGATAACTCGGGTAATAGGATCAGATAACGACCAGTTGACCAGTTGTTCTGTAATAAAGGCTTTATTGGGGACAATAATCTCTTTTCTGTCCCAATCGACAATGGTTGTGGCTCGAATTTCAATTTTGCTGACGGTGCCGGTTAAGTCGCGAATGGTCACCGTATCGCCTATTCGAATCGGTTTTTCAAATAAGATAATCAAACCAGAAATAAAGTTAGCAAAAATTTCTTGTAAGCCAAAACCAAGGCCCACCGATAGCGCTGCAACAAGCCATTGTAATTTCGACCATTCAACCCCGACGGTGGAAAACCCGATTAACATGCCAAGAAATACCACCACGTAACTACTTACGGTGGTGATAGCAAACCCTGTACCTGGCGATAGCTCTAATCGTTGTAAAATGGTCAGCTCTAGTAAACCCGGCAGATTTTTAGCAATCATGGCGGAAAAGCCAACGGTGATAAAGGCAAACAGAATTGACTTTAAGGTGATCGGAATTTGCTGCTCTATACCGTTAACTACCGAATGGGTGCTCCATAAGGTAATGCCATCAAGGAAAGAAAACAGTGCAGTATGGGTTTGAGAAATAAGCCCAAGTAAACTAGCAAAAAAGGCTAAAATCAGTAGCGAACGTACTAACCCCAGCGACTGACTCGAGATAGTTTCCAGGTCGACTTTGGGCTCTTCATAGTTTTCAGAGACATCGGGGGTATTATTTAGTTCGCCACGCTCACGTTGCGCCAGTCTTTCTGCTCGTTTGGTTTTAGCGCGATCAAAGGCAATTAAACGGCGCTCGATTAGCATCCAACGCTTTAGTAGTTGGTACAACAATAAAAAGCCTAAGCCTAGCAATAAGGCTAATTGCAGCTGCAGTAATACTTGAAAGGCACTAAAATAGTAACCTATTAGGGCGAAAACAATGCTGGCGCAAGGCACTGTGATTAAAAATGCCCAAATGACTTTATGGAGTAATTTCATGTTCTTGCCATCATTGGCGTTGGCACGAAAATCATTAATAAAGGCATATAAATCTTTATATAGCATCAATAGCGAGATGGTGAATAAGAAAAATGCCAAACGACCAATACTGTTACGAATAAGCGAGCTATCAAGGGCTTCAGTAAAACCGATAATGCCAATTAATGGCCAGCTTAAGACAATAAAGCGCAGGGTTTTTTCTTGAAGGCGCCTAATTAAGGTTTCAGGTCTTCTAAAGTGACAGACTAAAATGCCATTATCACAGGCAAGTAATGCAAAGACTCGGTACACCAAGTAGCTGCCACCCACAGATAACACGCCAACCCCAATTGCATGCACCAAGTTCAGTTCTGAGGCAAATAAAATCCATCCAGCAAGTAGTACCGGTAATGGTTTTACTAGCGAATAACATAAACTTAGCGCTAAGGTTTTAGCGGTGTATTTGAATTTATCTTGGGTTACGTTACCCACATATTGACCATAATGTTCAATGGTTCTATTAAATTTAGGCGTCAATAAATCCTGGGCCATTAAGCACAATATCAAGGTGATCACCCACCAAGCCCAATATATATTTTGCTCTGCCCACGCTTGTTTAAGCAGTTGCCCTTGTTGGGTTTGCATCATCCATACGGTGGCATTCTTTAAGTCAATAAGCCACAAACCGGATATTGCCGCCGCATTGGGAACCCAAAATAAATGTTCATTGAGGGTGTTTTTAAGATCAAGATAAATCTGTGTTAGCTGCTCATAACTATTGCGCAGTTTAGCTTGCTCATTGAGGTATACATCATAGCTTTGTACTACTTGTTCGATTAGGCTTTGCTGAGAGGTAAGTAATTTTACTTGGGTATTATTAAGATACTTCTGATTGCTCAATTGTTGCTTATTTAACGCTTTTTGTTGCTCAGCCTGATAACGCTTTAGGCGTGAGTCAGCAACGGATGCCAGTAATTTATCTTGGTTTGTCGGCTTAGGTAAGGACTGCAGCATCTGTAAAAAACGGTCGCCAAATGCAGAGTTAGTTTCTACCCAGGTGATTTGCTCCTCAACATTAGCCAGCTGTAGCGCATGGGATTGGTATTGTTTCTCTGCTTTTTCTTGCAACTCGATGGTGTCTGAAATGGCATTATTTATACGGATTAATTCGTCAGCATACTGCTGATTTTGTGCGCTTATCTCTTGCGAGGCTTCATCGGCAAGTTGTTGCTCATCAATCAGGTTGTTGGCAATGGTATTGGCGGCTTTTTGTTGGCGATATTGATTGTTTTTTTGGTTTAACTGCTCAATTAATCGCTCTTGCTGGGCATGCTCTAAGCGCAAAAGCTGTAATTGCAGTTGCACGATTTGTTTTTGTTTAGGACCACTGGAGAGCTCAGAAGATAAGGTTGCGATATGTTGCTCAAGTAACTCAGCTTGTAAGCTTTGCAGCTTGCCTAAAGGGGTATCCAAAGGCGCTTGTCGGGCACGCTTATGCTGATTTAAGGCTTCTTTGGCTTGGCGTATTAAGGTGGGTAAGGCTGTTTGTCTTTTATTAAGCTCAACTAACTGCAAGCTTAAATCATTTTCGGATTGTTTTTGCTCTGATAAATGGTAGTAAGCCATTGAGGCTTGTTGGCTAATATCAACATCGTCATTGATGATGATTGGCGCTGCGGGCTGATTGATTTTTGCAGTAATGCTGTTGATTGTGCCAGCACTTGTCGACTCAAGATCATCATAGCTTTGGGCTTCATTACGCAGCCTTGTGATACTTTGCTGGACATTGTCTATTTGAGTTGGAATGTCCACAACCGCGATTGTATTGGTATTTTTAGCAAAGCCCAAGCGCTTGTCTAACTGCAGCGGAGAGGTTGCAGAGGCAGTAAAAGAAATAATACAGAACAATAAAACCGCAATACGTATCATAGTTGGATGATTACTTAAGAGGGACTAATACAATGGTAACAAAAACCTGAGTTTACGCTTTATTTTTTTTATGATTTTGCTGAGTTTCGAAAATTGCGGTGGCTAAGATAATCAACCCTCCCACAGTGGTAGTGACATTGACTTGCTCATTTAACAATAGCAAGGCTAATACCGTGCCATAAAAGGGCTGCAGACATGAGACGAGTCCGACAGTTTTAGCGCTTAATTGACGCAGCGCTGAGGCAAATAAGGCGTGGGGGGCAGCGGTAAAAAATACCCCTAAAATGACAATTGTTGTCCACATTTCAGCCTTGATAGTATCTAATTCCACTTCTAACCACGGGCTTAACACGACTACAGCTACGAATGTTTGATAAAACATAGCCTGAGGGCCGCTATAACCACTGAAGTAGCGTTTATGGAGCAAATTGCGGCCAGTGAATAACGCAGCAGATAAAATACCTGTAGCAATGCCTAAGGTGACATCATTTTCGAGGTTGGCCTCGGGAATAAGTAACATCACTCCGATTAATACCACTAAACCTGAAATAACATCCACTAATTTAAGCCGTGTGTTATTGACTAGCGGCTCTATAAGCACAGTCATGACGGGGTAGGTGAAAAAAGCAATCATGCCAATGGCAACTGATGACAGTTGCATTGAGGCGAAATAGGTCACCCAATGCAAGCTAACAAGAATACCGAGGCCTAGGGCGACTAAGTAATGTTTGAATTGCTGTAATTGTAGCTTTTTCTTGCTTAATTTGACGATACAGCCAAGTGCAAAAAAGGCGATAACACAACGCAGTACTGTGATGTCTAGCGCATTGAGGGGGATAATTTTAGAAAATAGTGCAGTACCGCCAAATAGCAGTACTGCGATATGCAATTGAATTAACCCTGAGTTTGGATTCGATCCTTTGAAAGCGCCTGTTGGCATCATACTCGTTCAACTAACCATGTTGTGGGCAATAACGATTACTTTAAATGAGCGAAGGCTTGACCCATGCGTGTGGTTTGCGTTGGCTCAACGCCTTCGGCAAAGCTTTCAATAGCGTCTTGAGCAAATAACATTACTACGGTAGAGCCTAACTTAAAGCGGCCCATTTCGGCGCCTTTTTCTAACGTCAGTGCTTCAGGACCTTCAGTTGGGTAATCCCATGTGAAGACTTGCTTACCACAAGGCGGGGTCACTGTGCCTGCCCAAACAGTTTCAATACTTGCCACAATCGTTGCGCCAACTAATACCATGGCAAGTGGGCCTACTTCAGTTTCAAAAATAGCGACAACACGTTCGTTACGGGCAAATAGCCCTGGTACATTTTGCGCAGTTAACGGGTTAACCGAAAACAAATCACCAGGAATATAAGTCATTTTCGACAAGGTGCCAGTGATTGGCATGTGAATTCGGTGATAATCTTTGGGTGCTAAATAAATCGTTGCAAACTCGCCATCATTAAAACGTTCAGCATCTTTAATCTGACCGCCTAACAGGGCTAAGGTGGTGTAGTCATGGCCTTTTGCTTGGACAATTTTGCCAGCTTGTACTGGACCACATTGACTTACTGCGCCATCAACAGGGTGAGCGACTGTTTTCGCATCTTCAACAATTGGGCGAAGACCCGGTTTTAATGCGCGGGTAAAAAAGGCATTAAATGTTTTATAGGCTTCAGGCTCACTTTGAGCCGCTTCAGACATATCAATTTTATACTGCTTGATGAACCATCGAATACCTGCAGTGGTGATTGCGCCAGCTTCAGCGGCAGCAAGTTTACCCACAAGACGTGAAAGTAAGTGTTTAGGTAAGATGTATTGCAAAGCAATTTTAACAGAGTCCAATTGAATACCCTTTTGAGTTGTTGAGGTTGTTATAATATAACAGTTAATATTTGTACGTCAGCGACGTTACTCGTCAGCGGCGCGGAAGTGGCGAGCATGTCGCTGTTCATCTAGGCTGGCAATAATGCGCTGGTAATTACTAAATCTATCTTGGGTTATTTTCCCATCAGCTAGCGCCGCTTGCAAGGCGCAACCTGGATCATCACCATGTTTGCAGTCTCTAAACTTACAGGTACCGATGTAATCTCTAAATTCAATAAAGCACCAGCCTACGCGCGGGGCAGGTAAGTGCCATAGCGCAAACTCTCGTACACCTGGAGAGTCAATTAAGTCGCCGCCACTTTGAAAGTGAAGTAACTTTGCCGTCGTTGTAGTGTGCTGACCTAGGCCTGAGTTATTGGATACATCGCCAATTGCTAGCTCTGCATCAGGCATCAGTGCATTAATCAGCGATGATTTACCTACACCTGATTGCCCTGCAAATACGCTAATTTTATCAGCAAGTAAGGCTTTTATTTGATCAACACCTTCACCAGTATGGCTACTGACCATATAGACGGGGTAACCAATCTGGCGGTAACGCTCTAATGCCACTTCGACTTCTTCACGATTGTCATCGGTTAATAAATCCATTTTATTAAGAATGATGACTGGTGGAATATCGGTGTCTTCAGCGGCAACCAAGTAGCGGTCAATAATTTGGGTGGTAAAGCTGGGTAAAATCGACGATACAATCAAAATTTGATCAATATTGGCAGCAATGATTTTTACGCCATCATATAAATCTGGACGAGTTAGCGACGAAATCCGTGGATGAACCGCTTCAACAATGCCCCCAATACCACGATCGGTTTCATTGGCAAGGCGCACTAGCACTTTATCACCGGTTACAAGGCTAGTGATATTACGGCGAATATTACAACGGGCGACAGTGCCATCTTCGGTTTCAATATCAGCATGCTGACCGAAACGTGAAATAACAATACCCTGCTGTTCAGGCCCTAGTAGACTATCCTGTAACTCGTTAGCAGAATCTTGTGTGTCTTTGCGTTTTAGGCGCTTACTCTGATTGTCGCGCATTCTGCGCTTTTGACCTTGGCTAAGTGGTTTCTTTTTACTCACAGGCTAATCTTCATTAATTTGGTGTTTTTGTGTCGCTTAAAAAAACAGTATGATACACCCTCTTTAATAAAAAAGCCTGAATTATGGGCTTTTGACAGAATAAGGCAGATATTATGGCTGTAAACTCAAGCAATCTAATTTGGGTTGATTTAGAAATGACGGGTCTAGAACCTAGCGTCGATCGTGTAATTGAAATTGCCACTATTGTGACAGATCAAGAGTTAAACGTATTAGCCCAAGGCCCTGTGGTTGCGATTCATCAATCAGATGAAGTGTTAGCCGGTATGGATGAATGGAATCAAACTCACCATGGACAATCAGGTTTAATTGATCGCGTAAAGGCGAGTTCATACACTGAAGAAGATGCCATTAGACAGACGATTGCCTTTTTAGAGCAGTATGTGCCAAAAGGTGCGTCACCTATGTGTGGCAATACCATTGGCCAAGATCGCCGCTTTTTGAACAAGTACATGTTGGAGCTGGAAGAGTTCTTCCATTATCGCAATATTGATGTCAGTACGATTAAAGAGCTTACCAAGCGCTGGAAACCGGAAGTGATGGATGGGCTGACTAAGAAGAATACCCACCAAGCTTTAGAAGATATCAAAGAATCTATCGAAGAATTGCAGTTTTATCGCCGCGAAGTATTTAAAATTTAACCGATCAGACTTTTTTTTTGAAATAAGGGTTGCAGTGTAGTGAATATTACATATAATGCGGCCTCAACTTTTTACAGTAAGAGTCATTACTGCAAGAGGTTGAAGTTTGAAAGTTGAAACACCAAAATGCGACATTAGCTCAGTTGGTAGAGCGATACCTTGCCAAGGTATAGGTCATCAGTTCGAACCTGATATGTCGCTCCAATTTTCAAATTAAAATTTATGTGCGACATTAGCTCAGTTGGCTCTGGTTCAAACGATACCTTGCCAAATGTTTTGATAAAGCATTAAGTGATGCGACATTAGCTCAGTTGGTAGAGCGATACCTTGCCAAGGTATAGGTCATCAGTTCGAACCTGATATGTCGCTCCAAATTTTAAAATTGATTTGATATGCGACATTAGCTCAGTTGGTAGAGCGATACCTTGCCAAGGTATAGGTCATCAGTTCGAACCTGATATGTCGCTCCAATTTCAAAAGCTTCAAAATAAAATTGATATGCGACATTAGCTCAGTTGGTAGAGCGATACCTTGCCAAGGTATAGGTCATCAGTTCGAACCTGATATGTCGCTCCAATTTCTCATCTTAAGAAAATCATTCCTTTCAAATAAAAAAATAAACCCACTCTTAGCTCAGTTGTGCTTTTAGAAATAGTGATACCTTTTTTATTGCCAAGGTATAGGTCATTAGTTCGAACCACTTTTTATGAACAGACAGGTCGCTCCAATTTCTCATCTTAAGAAAATCATTCCTTTCAAATAAACCCGCTCTTAGCTCAGTTGTGCTTTTAGAAATAGTGATACCTTTTTTATTGCCAAGGTATAGGTCATCAGTTCGAACCACTTTTTATGAACAGACAGGTCGCTCCAATTTCTCATCTTAAGAAAATCATTCCTTTCAAATAAAAAAATAAACCCACTCTTAGCTCAGTTGTGCTTTTAGAAATAGTGATACCTTTTTTATTGCCAAGGTATAGGTCATCAGTTCGAAACACTTTTTATGAACAGACAGGTCGCTGCAGTTTCTCCCTGCGTTCAAAATGTCTCGGTTTAACCCCCCCCCGCTTGCACAATATTTATGCATTGTTTAGGGTGCTGTAGCTGGGTGTTGTTTCATTGTTGCTAAATTACTTGTTTTTTATATGCAAAATATGAACTCGCTCAAATATTCTCAACTTTTTTTCAACCATAATAAATACAAGCTTTTACAATCTTATTTTTACTGACCGCCAAAGGGCGGTGACAGATGGAGTGTTTATTATGCGTATCCAACAATTAAGTGAAGTGCTTGAGTTCATTGCCAAGTCACGCTTAGACATGGGTCAGCTTTATGGCCGACTACACCGCAATGCAGACTCTACAAGAGTAAAAATGATGTTGGAATATTTACAGCAACACCAACAGCATGTGCATGACAGTATTGAAAATTATATTGATGAAGCACCAAAGCGTATGCTTGAAACTTGGTATAAAGACATCACCTTCGAAGACTTTGAAAAACGCTGCCAAGACTCGACTCTAGCAGCCAATATGAGTGAAGATGATGTACTCGAGATGCATCTTGATTTAGAAAACCGTTTGATTGGTTTTTTAGAAAAAACCGCTAACAGCACTGAGGTCACTGAAATCAAAGATGCTTTATTAGATTTAGTTCGTGTGGAGAAAACCCAGCAGAAACGTATGGTACATAGCGCATTACGGATGGAAGATATCTAAAATCTGGTTTTCCAGCGTCAATTTTATGTTAATATTTGTATATAGAGCCAGCTATCAAGCTGGCTTTATTTTTTTAGGCCATCAAATAGCGCAATAGGCTAAGAGGTTAGTATTCTCAGCTATATTGCAGTTTTATATGATTAATCTCCCAAGTGCTGGTAAGTTAACATGACTTCGATTAAAAAATATCTTAAAGATGAGCAAGCAACGATTGATCTTGGTGTTGAATTATCTTTGTGGGTTTCAGCCCCATTAGTGATTTATTTAACTGGTAATCTCGGTGCAGGTAAAACCACCTTAAGCCGTGGTTTGATCCAAAGTTTAGGTCATGATGGCAATGTAAAGAGTCCAACCTATACCCTAGTTGAGCCCTATGAGCTCAAGGGAATGCAAATTTATCATTTTGACTTATATCGTTTGCTTGATCCTGAAGAGCTTGAATTTATGGGGATCCGCGATTACTTTACTGATAACACTATTAGTATTATCGAGTGGCCAGATAGAGGGCATGGCTTATTACCTGAAGCCGATGTTGCCATTCATTTAAGCTATGACGGAGAGCAACGACAGGTGGAGCTCACTGGCATGACAGAAGCTGGTAATCAGCTTGTCGCTAAGCTTTATAACTAATTAGTTCATAATAAGCTTTAAAAACAAACGCTAGTAAGCATAAGTCAATTAACTAAAATAATAATGACCCTAGAAAAAATGACACGATTTATAATCTTCATATGTTTATTATTCTGCTCCTTACAGGTTGCAGCTAATAAACTTGAAAGTGTGCGAATTTGGGATGCCCCGCAATCAACCCGAGTGGTATTTGATTTGTCTTCGGCACCTGATTATAGCTATTTTGTGCTAACAAACCCCCAGCGTTTGGTTATCGACTTAAAACAAGCTTCAACCAATGTGAAGCTTGCTGATATTGCTAAAGACAGCAAGTTGATCAAAAAAGTGCGTATTAGTTCCCCTCCCAAAAAAGGCACTTTACGTGTGGTGCTTGATTTAAACTCACCAGCAAAGCCGAATTTGTTTGCCCTGACACCGACAGCCCCTTACGGTAATCGTTTAGTGGTCGATTTAGATAACTCTGCCAGTAAAAGTGCAGCGGTACAGTCGGTGGTGCACACTAGCAAGCGCTCTACCGATGTGATTGTCGCTATCGATGCAGGCCATGGCGGCGAAGATCCTGGTTCAATCGGCCCCAAAGGCACCTATGAGAAAAAGATTGTACTTGAGATCTCCAAACGTCTTGCACGAGAAATTAATAAAACACCAGGAATGAAAGCGGTGATGACCCGCACTGGCGATTATTTTGTCAATTTAAATCAACGCTCGGAACTGGCTAGAAATAGTCGAGCTGATTTACTGATTTCTATTCATGCAGATGCATTTACGTCACCACAACCTAATGGGGCATCGGTATGGGTATTATCAAAGCGCCGTGCCAATACCGAGATTGGTCGCGTATTTGAGGATAAAGAAAAGCATTCCGAGCTATTAGGTGGCGTTGGAGACATAATTCAAAACTCCGATAGTGAACAGTATCTTGTGATGACCCTAATCGATATGTCGATGGACCATTCTCTGGCTGAAAGTCATCATATTGCCAGTGATGTATTATCAGGTTTAGGTAAAGTGACTAAACTACATAAGAGTAAACCAGAGCATGCGAGCTTTGCTGTTTTAAAGTCGACTGATATTCCCTCTATTTTGGTGGAAACTGGTTTTATCTCTAACCCTAGAGAAGAAGGGTTATTGTTAAATGGTAACCATCAACAAAAGTTAGCTAATGCGATCCATAAAGGTGTGCTGAAATATTTTGCCGCTAACCCACCTTCAGGCACCTTATTGGCGAAACAGAGTAACACTAAGCATACAGTAAGAAGTGGCGAATCTTTATCGGTTATTGCCCAGCGATATAAAGTCAGCATAGCCAGTATTCGAAAAACCAACAACCTTAAATCAGATGTCCTACGGATAGGCCAAAAGCTGGTTATTCCAAGAGCGTAAATTATGGCTATTCAAATTTTACCACCACAGCTTGCTAACCAAATTGCTGCCGGCGAAGTGGTTGAGCGTCCTGCATCTGTAGTTAAAGAGTTGGTTGAAAATAGCCTTGATGCTGGCGCAACCCGGGTGGATATCGAAATCGACAAAGGTGGCAGTAAGCTCATTAAAATTAGGGACAATGGTAAAGGCATTTCAAAAGAAGAGTTAGCCTTAGCCTTATCTCGTCACGCGACCTCAAAAGTACACTCCCTTGATGACTTAGAAGCCATTTTAAGTTTTGGTTTTAGAGGCGAGGCCTTAGCCAGTATTAGCTCTGTCTCCCGTTTAAGCCTAACATCAAAACCTGCTGAGCAAACTGAAGCGTGGCAAGCCTACGCTGCAGGCTCGCAAATGGACGTTAAAGTGACGCCCGCTGCGCACCCTAAGGGCACTACCATTGAAGTGGTGGATTTATTCTTTAATACCCCTGCCAGACGACGCTTTTTGAAAAGTGATAAAACCGAATTCACCCATATTGATGAATGGTTAAAACGCATTGCCATCGCCAGAACCGATGTGCATTTTACCTTAACCCATAATGGTAAGTTGGCGCGTCAATATCGAGCGGCCAATACTGAAATTCAATACAAACAGCGTCTTGGGCAAATTTGTGGTCGGGCTTTTGCCGAGCATGCTCTGCACCTAGAATGCCAGCATGATGGCTTGATATTATCGGGTTATTTGCAGTCACCAAATGACTTACAACCGACTGATAGCTGCTATTTTTATGTCAATGGCCGTTTAGTGCGAGACCGATTAGTTAACCATGCGGTAAAGCAGGCATTTGGTCAGTTTCAAGTTCAGCATCAACCGGGTTATGTGTTGATGCTTGAGCTGGATCCGCATCAGGTTGATGTCAATGTACATCCAGCAAAGCATGAAGTGCGTTTTCATCAAAGCCGATTAGTGCATGACTTTATTTTACAGGCATTGCAGTCTGTTTTAGCGCAAATACCTGAATTAGATCTCGGTATAGCTAACAAACCTACAGGCGCGCAAACTGGTATTGGCGAGGAAATTGGTCATTCATCAGAGGCAGAAATAAGCAATTGGCAGCAAGTAAGTCAAGACATGCCGCAAAGTCGGGGATCTGCCACTCAATTACATCAACCTAGAGAGTTATCGAGCAGCCGCTTTGGCAGCATGTCGGTGCCAGCGCAGGGCTATCAACACCAAAGCCATCAACCACAGCATAATGCAGCTACCGGAAGCACAGGAGCTACAAGCAGTGGCAATAATCCCTATAGCGGTGGTAGAACAGCTGACACGGTAGAAATAACCCCAACGGCTATCGCTAATTATGGACAATTACTGCAAACCCAAGCTGGAAATTCTTCATTAACGCAAATTAATGAGACAAATCTGTCTGCGCATATCACTATGCCGTCTATTGTTGATGGTCGCTTCTGGGTGATGGTTACAGGTCAGCAGATTTTATTAGTTGATATCGCGCAAGTTTCTATTTTTGTTACAAAATTAGAGATACAGACTAAAATAACAACAGGGCTTGTGGGTCAGCCATTATTAATGCCGGTTTCAATTGAAGCCGATGTTGACTGGAAAATTATCCTTGAAGAGCGAGAGCAGTTATTACGTAGGTTAGGATTAACCCTTTCAATCCGCTACCAACAGTTGATAATTAAGAATGTGCCCCCATATCTCAGAGATACCCAATTAGCTGTGTTGATCCCAGAATTATTAGATTGGATTAAATTAGAGCAGCCATCGGATGAAGCGTTGGCGTTGTGGATGGCAAAACAGCAAGCAAATCATTTTTCAGCCGCAGCTGAAGTGTGGCTTCAATATAGCCAATTAACCGCAGAGCAGCAGCAAATGCAGTTATCAAAGGCGAAATCATTGCCATGGCAATCCTGGTTAGAAGAGAATTAATGTGAACCAACTCAAACAGCCCAAAGTATTGTTTTTAATGGGGCCAACCGCTTCAGGAAAAACGGCTTTAGCAATTGAAATGGCCCAGCAGCATAATTGTGAAATTATCTCTGTTGATTCGGCATTAATCTATCGTCAAATGGATATTGGCTCAGCCAAACCTGATGCCGATGAGCTAGCCTTAGCGCCTCATCGTTTAATTGACATTCTCGACCCCAGTGAAAGTTACTCTGCGGCAGATTTTCGTCGCGATGCATTAATTGAAATAGAAGATATAATTAATCGTGGTAAGACCCCTTTATTGGTAGGGGGGACTATGATGTACTTTAAGGCATTGCTTGAAGGCTTGTCACCGTTACCTGCTGCAGATGAGCAGATCAGAGCGCAAATTATGCAAGAGGCAGAAGAGCAAGGTTGGGATGCATTACATCAACAACTTTGCCAAGTTGATGCCACAGCAGGGGCAAGAATTCATCCTAATGATCCCCAGCGGCTATCTCGCGCTCTAGAAGTATACAGAATTACGGGTAAATCGATGACTGAGCTAACGGCAACAAAGTCAGCGCCGTTACCCTATGATGTGATGCAATTTGCGATAGCGCCACATGAGAGAAAAGTATTACATGAATTGATCGCAAAAAGATTTAAACTAATGATGCAAAATGGTTTTATCGACGAAGTTCAACGATTAAAAGATCGCAAAGACTTACATTTAGATATGCCATCTATGCGTTGTGTCGGCTACCGACAGTGTTGGCAGTACCTCGATGGTGAATTTGACTACGAGACTTTAATAGAAAAAGGCACCGCTGCCACTAGGCAATTAGCCAAACGTCAATTAACATGGTTAAGAAGTTGGCCCGAGTTACATTGGCTTGAAAGTGGCGCCGAAGGAAATTTAGTTACACTTATGCAACATTCTAGCTAGCTAATTAGCTGTTGCTGTATAATACTAAAACTAAACAATAAAACATTCTTCAAAAATTCAAAAAATTTATTTTGAAAATAAAAAAAGGAAATTGAAATGGCTAAGGGGCAATCTTTACAAGACCCATTTTTAAACGCTTTGCGTCGTGAACGTGTACCAGTCTCTATCTATTTAGTGAATGGTATTAAACTACAAGGTCAAGTTGAGTCATTCGACCAATTCGTTATCTTGTTAAAAAATACAGTAAGCCAAATGGTTTACAAGCACGCTATTTCAACTGTTGTACCAGCACGCCCATTTAATGTGGCTGCACAAGGTACTCAGAGCTATACCCCAAATGATGAAGCACCTGCATCAGAATAATATTTAAGGAGTTTACTACTTGTTTGATCGCTATGAAGCGGGTGAAACCGCAGTACTTGTTCACATTGACTTTTCTGACGACGAGCGTAGAGAAGACATTACAGAGTTACAATTATTAGTCGAATCAGCAGGAGTACGCTCTGTTGGTGTTATTACTGGAAGTCGGCATTCACCAGATCGAAAGTTTTTTGTTGGGTCAGGGAAAGTAGAAGAGCTTGCAGCTATGGTTGCAGCTACAGAAGCTAAAGTGGTGATTTTTAATCATGCACTGAGTCCAGCTCAGGAAAGAAATTTAGAACAGATCTGTCAATGCCGAGTGTTAGACAGAACAACGCTGATTTTAGATATTTTTGCTCAAAGAGCGAGAACACACGAAGGTAAGTTGCAAGTGGAGCTAGCGCAATTGCGCCACATGTCGACGCGCCTTATTCGTGGTTGGACTCACTTGGAGAGACAAAAAGGTGGTATTGGTATGCGTGGCCCGGGTGAAACCCAGCTCGAAACCGATAGACGTTTACTTCGTGGACGGATTAAAAGTATTAATCGCCGACTTGATAAAGTAGACAAACAACGTGAACAAAGTCGACGTTCACGAAAGCGCAGTGACTTATCCACTGTGTCATTGGTGGGTTACACCAATGCGGGAAAATCGACCTTGTTTAATGCGTTAACCGCCTCAGAAGTTTATGCCGCAGATCAATTGTTCGCCACACTTGATCCTACTCTGCGTAAATTGAATTTACCTGACGGAGCAGTTATTTTAGCTGATACAGTTGGGTTTATTCGTCATTTACCTCACGACTTAGTCGCAGCATTTAAAGCAACCTTGCAAGAAACACGTCAAGCTGATCTGTTATTGCATATTGTTGATTGTGCTGATGAGAATATGACGGAGAATTTTGATCAAGTTCAAAATGTGCTTGAAGAAATTGAAGCAGATACTATTCCACAATTGGTCGTTTGTAATAAAATCGACTTATTGGAAGATTTTGTGCCTCGCATCGATTACGACGATGAAGGTAAGCCAGAGCGAGTCTGGGTATCTGCACAAAAACAAATTGGATTTGAATTGCTCTTGCAGGCTATCAACGAGTTAATCGGTGAAGTCATTATAGAGCAGACATTGAAAATTCCAGCTACGGCTGGACATTATCTTGGCCAGTTTTATCGACTGGACGCGATACAGCAGAAAGAGTACGACGATCTGGGGAACTGTATTTTGTCTGTTCGTTTATCGGATGCCAATTGGCGCCGATTAACAAAACAGAGTCAAGGCGAATTAGAGACGTTTATATTTGAGGATTCTTCTGAAGAATCAGACGTAGACGTTATTTGCTAATATCATTTATTTCATCCACTTATGGAGTGCTAAATGGCTTGGAATGAGCCCGGTAACAAGGGAAAAGACCCTTGGGGAAACAAAAACAGTAACGACAAAGGCCCACCAGATCTAGACGAAGTATTTCGTAACCTTTCAAAGCGCTTCGGCGGTGGTAAAGGTGGTTCAGGTGGATCTTCTAGCCCTTCTTTTAACCCAATGAGCCTTATTGTAGTTTTGGTGATTGGTTTAATTATTTGGGGTGGTTCAGGCTTTTATACCATTAAAGAGGCAGAGCGAGGCGTAACCTTACGTTTTGGTCAGCATTCTGGTGAAGTTGGTCCTGGTTTACATTGGAAAGCAACTTTTATTGATGAAGTGTTTCCGGTAAACATTAAAGCAGTGCGCTCTATTCCTGCATCAGGCAGCATGTTAACGGCTGATGAAAACTTAGTGAAAGTGGAACTTGATGTTCAGTATCGAGTGGATGATGCTTATTCTTACTTGTTTAGTGCAGTTGATGCAAATGAGAGTTTGAGTGAAGCAACAGACAGTGCGCTTCGTTATGTGATTGGGCATAACACTATGGATGACATTTTGACTACTGGTCGTGATGCTATTCGTCGTGATACTTGGGCTGAACTTGAGCGTATTCTTGAGCCGTATAAGCTTGGTTTATCAATTCAAGATGTCAACTTCTTACCAGCGCGTCCGCCTGAAGAAGTGAAAGATGCATTTGATGATGCTATTTCTGCACAAGAAGATGAACAGCGTTTCATTCGCGAAGCAGAAGCTTATGCGCGTGAAATTGAGCCTAAAGCACGTGGTCAGGTTGAGCGTATGGCGCAACAGGCTAGCGCGTATAAGCAACGTGAAGTCTTAGAAGCTCAAGGTAAGGTTGCTCGTTTCGAAAAACTTTTGCCTGAGTATCAAATGGCACCAGAAGTGACCCGTAAACGTTTATACCTTAATGCGATGCAAGAGGTCATGGCAGATACTAACAAGGTACTAATTGATACTAAAAACAATGGTAATTTAATGTATTTACCATTAGACAAAATGATGGGTAATCAAGCTAAAACTATGCCTGCAGAGCCAGTTGTTGAAACGCATGTGAACACGCCTTCAAATAATTCGCTTACGTCTTCTATGCCAGTTGATGGACGTCAGACTCGTGAGTCTCGTTCACGCCAAGGGAGGGACTAACTCATGGGTAGAATAGGACTGATTGTTCTGGTAATCATTTTAGGTGTTGGTTTTTCATCTGTTATGGTCGTTAACGAAGGTGAACGTGCTATCGTTTCTCGCTTTGGTGAGATCTTAAAAGATAACGTTGAAGGTCAACCTGTCACGCGTGTATTTGCACCAGGTTTACACTTTAAAATTCCAGCAATAGATAAAGTAAAATATCTAGATGCGCGAATTCAGACCTTAGATGGCGCTGCAGATCGTTTTGTTACTTCAGAGAAAAAAGACCTTATGGTTGACTCTTATGTTAAGTGGCGTATTAGCGATTTTGAAAAGTTTTACCTGTCCACTGGTGGCGGTAATGTTGCAACAGCTGAAAGCCTGTTACAGCGTAAAATCAACAATGACTTACGCACAGAGTTTGGTCGTCGTACTATTAAAGAAATTGTTTCAGGTGAACGTGATGAGTTGCAGATTAATGCACTTGAAAACGCATCTGAAAGCTCACAAGATCTTGGTATCGATGTGGTTGATGTGCGCGTTAAGCAAATCAACTTACCTGCCAACGTAAGTAGCAGTATCTTCCAGCGTATGCGTGCTGAACGTCAAGCTGTAGCAAAAGAGCATCGTGCACAGGGTAAAGAGCAATCTGAAATCATCCGTGCAACTATTGATGCTAACGTGACAGTTAAAGTGGCTGAAGCAGAACGTAAAGCATTAACGGTTCGTGGTGAAGGTGATGCATTATCTGCGAAGATTTATGCTGATGCTTATAACAAAGATGCTGAGTTTTATGGTTTCTTAAGAAGTCTTGAAGCTTACAAGGCGAGTTTCGCTGGCAATAGTGATGTTATGGTTTTAGAACCTGACAGTGATTTCTTCAAATACATGAAATCTATCGATGGTAAATAAGCCAACATTTCATTAATTGAAATTTAGCGTTAATTAAAAACCCGGTTTATACCGGGTTTTTTGCGTTTTGAGATTGTGCAGCGAAATAAATTGAATTTCTGCCAGTTGATACCATTAATCAGCTGTGACTAATTTAGATAGCGTATGTTTCATTAAATATTGTTTATTTACAGCAATTTAACTATTTTGTTTGTTCTTATCTTCATAACAACTGAACAAATCGGTAGCTTATTTTTTGCTCATTGCAAAAAAAACACGCAAATCCCGTAACTTAGTTGTGTGAATTACTATGATCTGGTTCTAATTTTTCGCTATAATGAGCCCCGCCTCAAAGTATAGATTTAGCCGTTAGTGATTCTAATGTTGCTAAGTTATTAAAATATAAGAATTCCAACACCCTCTGGGAGATAAGTGGATGAGCAAAGCGCCAGTCGATACCGGACGCCGCAGATTCCTGACAGCCGCAACCGCCGTAGTTGGTGGAGCTGGTGCCGTCGCTGTAGCGGTGCCTTTTATTAAGTCATGGAATCCGAGCGCTAAAGCGAAAGCTGCAGGTGCACCGGTAGAAGTTAACATTAGTAAAGTAGAACCAGGTCAATTAATTCGAGTTGAATGGCGTGGTAAACCTGTATGGGTTGTTCGTCGTACCGAAACCATTTTAAATGAGTTAAGTTCATTAGATGGTCAATTACGCGATCCTGCTTCAGAAGAATTACAACAGCCCGCGTATGCAGCTAATCCTGCACGTTCAATTAAGCCTGAGTTCTTTATTGCTGTCGGGATTTGTACACATTTAGGTTGTTCACCAACTTATTTACCAGATAGCTTTGGTGAGCAAGTAGAAGGTGTATCTGCTGGTTTCTTCTGTCCATGTCATGGCTCTAAGTTTGATATGGCTGGACGTGTATTCCAGGGCGTACCAGCACCATTGAACCTAGTTGTACCTCCGCATCAATATGTCGATGATGGAACTGTACTCATTGGTGTCGACACAGGAGCTGCATAATGGTTAAGAATATCGTTGATTGGATTGATGCTCGCATCCCAATGACGGCGACCTATAATCGCCATGTTGGTCAATATCCAACACCAAAGAACTTTAACTTTTGGTATTTCTTTGGTTCATTAGCATTACTTGTTTTAGTTAACCAGCTATTAACGGGCATTTGGTTAACCATGAACTACGTACCAACAGCTGAAGGCGCTTTTGCTTCAGTTGAATACATCATGCGTGATGTAGAGTACGGCTGGTTACTTCGTTATATGCACTCCACGGGCGCATCGGCATTCTTCGTGGTGGTTTATCTGCATATGTTCCGTGGCTTAATCTACGGTTCTTATCAAAAACCTAGAGAGCTACTTTGGTTATTTGGTATGTTGATTTTCCTCGTGCTAATGGCTGAAGCCTTCATGGGTTACTTGCTACCTTGGGGACAAATGTCTTACTGGGGTGCACAGGTTATTATCTCATTATTTGGTGCGATTCCATTTATTGGTGATGACCTCACATTGTGGATCCGTGGTGACTATGTTGTTTCTGGTGCGACACTAAACCGTTTCTTTGCATTACATGTTATTGCACTGCCTCTAGTTTTAGTTGTATTAGTTTTCCTTCACTTGATTGCTTTACACGAAGTAGGCTCAAACAACCCTGACGGTGTCGAAGTTAAAAAGAATAAAGATGAAAATGGCTGGCCAGTTGATGCTATCCCTTTCCACCCTTATTACACAGTAAAAGATATCATGGGCGTCGCCGGTTTCTTAATCGTCTTCTGTTACGTGTTGTTCTTTATGCCTGAAGGTGGCGGTTACTTCCTTGAAAAGCCAAACTTTGAAGCGGCTAACCCAATGAAAACCCCTGAGCATATCGCTCCAGTATGGTATTTCACGCCATTCTATGCAATTTTGCGTGCTATTCCTGACAAGCTTTTAGGTGTTGTCGGTATGGGGCTCGCGATTGCGGTACTGTTCGTATTACCTTGGTTAGATCGCTGTAAAGTGAAGTCGATTCGTTATCGTGGACTTGTTCATAAGATTAACATTGCGCAGTTTACCGTTTCATTCTTGATCCTAGGTTATTTAGGTGCGGTTCCAGCTACGCCTACATTAACTATTGCAGCGCGTATCTTTACACTTACTTATTTTGCCTTCTTCGTGGCGCTGTGGGTTTACAGTAAAAACGAAAAGACAAAACCAGTTCCTACGAGGGTGACGCACTAATGAAAAAGCTATTAATCGCATTAGTTACATTGTTACCAACGCTAGCAATAGCGGCTGGTGGCAACAATGAATTTGTTAAGAGTCCTGATCCGGAAATCAACCTACATGACAATGAGTCATTAGAGCGTGGTTTAGACTTATTTCAACAATACTGTTCAGGTTGTCATAGTACCCAGTACCAACGCTATGGCCGTGTTGCTGAAGATTTAGGTATTTCAGTTGATGACATGCGTAACAAGTATATGTTCACCGATGCTAAAGTGGGTGAGCTAATGGAAAACTCTATCCCTGAAGCTGACGCAGCTAAGTGGTTTGGTGCAGCGCCACCAGACTTAACTTTAGTGGCTCGCGTGCGTGGTGCCGATTGGGTTTATTCATACCTTAAAGGCTTTTATAAAGATGAAAGTCGTCCATTTGGGGTAAACAATACTGTTTTCCCATTGGTGGGTATGCCCCATGTTCTTGAAGATTTACAAGGTATTTCTGTAAAACAAGAAGATGGAACGCTAGTTGCGACTGGTGGCTCTATGAACGCAGAAGAGTACGATCAAGCGGTGCGAGATATCACCGGTTTCCTTGTATATTCAGCCGATCCAGTGAAGCTTGAACGTGAAGCTTTAGGCTGGTGGGTACTCGGATTTCTATTCTTTTTCTTTATCATTGCCTATTTGTTGAAGAAAGAATACTGGAAAGATGTGCACTAGACACGAATAACGGGTAAAATACATTATTCGCATACTCTAAACGAGGGGCTTAGCCCCTCGTTTGTTTTGTTTTTTCCGTTTCTGGAGGATATCAATGGCTGTAGCTGCCAACAAACGCTCTATCATGACACTGTTTTCAGGTGCCGATGATTTATATAGCCACCAAGTACGTATCGTACTGGCTGAGAAAGGGGTAACTGTTGATGTATTACAGGTAGACCCTAGCGAGAAGCCTCAGGAGTTACTTGACGTAAATCCTTACAACTCAGTTCCGACTTTAGTTGATCGTGAATTAGTATTGTATGAGTCTCGCATTATCATGGAATACCTGGATGAACGCTTTCCACATCCACCATTGATGCCAGTATATCCAGTTGCTCGCGGACAAAGTCGTCTAATGATGCACCGTATTGATACTGACTGGTATGAATTGGTTGCCCGTATTCGCCGTGGCGACAAAGCTGATGCTGCTCGTAAAGAGTTAACTGATAGCTTGGTTGCTTTAGCGCCAGTATTTGCTGAAATGCCATACTTTATGAGCGAAGAATTTGGTCTTTCTGATTGTTACTTAGGGCCGCTATTATGGCGTTTACCTGAACTAGGTATTAACCTTGATGCCCGTACTTCTAAAGATATCCATGCTTACATGACACGTATTTTTGAACGTGAATCATTTAAAGCATCGTTAACTGAGGTTGAGCGCGAAATGCGCATGGGCATGTAATGAAAGCAATTACCCCTAATCGTCCATATTTGTTGCGGGCTTACTATGAGTGGTTGATGGATAATCACTTTACCCCACATGTTGTCGTGGATGCATTTGTGAAAGGGACTCAAGTACCTCAAGAGTTTGTTAAAGACGGTCAAATCGTACTTAACATAGCTGGCGGTGCTGTGGGAAATTTGCAAATGACCAATGAATTTGTCGAGTTTAATGCTCGTTTTGGTGGTGTACCGCAGCAAGTCGTTTTACCGATGGCTGCTATCGTGGCAATTTATGCCCGTGAAAATGGTGCTGGTACCGTGTTTGATATGGAAGATGCTTATATGGCAGAAGATGAATCTGAAGATTTATCACCTGCTACAAGAGCATTTTCTACAGTAGAATCGACCGTAGATGCTACTGTTGACACTGCTGTATCAACTGAAGAAAAGCCAACTGGTGATTCTGAAAAAACTAAAGGACGTGCTCATTTAACGGTTGTTAAATAGTCGGCTCAAATCATAAAAAAACCAGTTATTAGTCCTAGATTAGTAACTGGTTTTTTATTGTCTGTTATTTACTGAGTGGCATAGTGTGCAGCTATTGAAGTCTCAGTAACATCTTAAACTTATCTTGCTAGTTTTACTTCCACTCCACTGAACTGTCCTAGTGCTTAAGCGCATGGGCTGCTAATCTTGTTAGTTTGAAAGCGACTTTTAAACAACGGTTTTCCAAATTATCATTTTCAATTTCTAGCTGGTATCGCGCCAAAATAGCCAGATAAGCACAGAGCTGCTCGCTATCCATGGCTAATGCTAATTGGGCGATTGGTTCGATAAAGGTTTGGTACTGATTTCGATAGCGAGCATTAGGAAATTGCTCACTAGGGTCCCAGTCTTGCCATAGGCAAAGATCCACTTGCTGTTGAAATTGGCATAAGGCTTCAGGGCTTATATCCACCTTAGGCAGTTGCTTTATCATCATCGCTAACAATGCTTCAACACCACTGGCAATCTGTTCTTCTGGGGTGGGTTGGTCAATAAAACAAAACTCGCCAAGGCTGAGTTGTGCATTATCAGATACGCAGGCGTCCTCAAGCTGTTTTTTGCGACCTTGATGCCAAGCAAAACTCACGAGTGGGTAGTTGGCAACCGCTGTGTTGTAATTAACACAAGCCAGGTATTCATTTTGAATATCTGGGAAACTGTCTAAGGGATAATGAGCCACTATTACCGGAACTGTTAACAGATAGTGAGGGTGTTGCTCGGTTAACTCAAATGTTGGGTAATTCAAAATAATATTTAGTGCATGATTGAGCGAGTGATCTTTATCAAACGCGCAGGGCCAATATTGCTGTGATAAAGCATGACTTGGCTCTATATACGGCGCTAACGCTGTGATTGTTTGTTGATCCCAACAAGCATGCACTGCGCGAATATGACCAAAATCCAAAAACAGTGGCAATGACATAAACCAATCTATCCATTGATAAATTGATTCGTCAGCGGGATCAAATAACGATAGGAAAAAGGGGCCTTGTTGGCTTAGGCTATCTGAATTGAGTGCTAGCTTGCTCGCGCTAACTAAAGGCTCGTCTGTGATCGGGTGGTGTTTACTCCAACCTATGGCGTTAAACTCATTTATGCCAAGCAAACAATAAGCATAACCTTCATCAACCAGCCGTTTTATAAAGTTGAGTAAGGCGATGTGCTCAATAGCGGCTGCATCGGTTTGAGCAGGCTGGTGTGACGCAATTAAGTTGCCACAAAAAACTAACTTAACAAATTGAATACTCGATTGTGGATCATCGATATCAAAATCAATTTCGGCTAATAAATCGGTTAACTTGTCTAAGCGACCATAAATATCACCAATAAAATAAAGACTGACATTTCCCACCTGTGTGACTTGTGTTCCTGAAACTTGTGTATTTAAAAATTGCATTCCCATAGTTTACCTTCCTAAGATGGCGGTAGGAGCCACTGATATAGAGCTATAGTATAACCTAGCAATTAAACGTTACAGTCAACAAAACCAGCGATAGGTCTAAACGCTTAAGCACTGAGCAAAGCTATGCTATTATCCGCCACCATTCAGGTATTTTAGCTTTCCTGATTAATTATTCTTATAAAGCAATCTTGTACTTAGGGTCCTTAATGCTGTTAATGATTGATAACTACGATTCGTTTACTTTTAACTTAGTGCAATATTTTCAGCAGCTAGGTTTTGAGATTATGGTAAAGCGTAATGACGAGATCAGCATTGCAGAAATCCAAGCCTTAAATCCAACTCATTTGGTTATTTCTCCAGGCCCTTGCTCGCCTAATGAAGCGGGGATCTCATTACAAGCAATCGAATACTTTGCCGGTAAACTGCCAATTTTAGGGGTATGTCTAGGTCATCAAGCCATTGCACAGGTGTTCGGCGCTAATGTTGTTCGTGCTAAAAGAGTGATGCATGGTAAAACCAGCAAGATAAATCACCATGAAGCTGGCTTGTTTAAACATCTTAATCAGCCACTTACAGTTACCCGTTATCATTCTTTACTAGTTGAAAGTTTACCTGATGGTTTTCAACTTGATGCATGGTTTGATGATCCAATTCATGGCCGTGAGATCATGGCGATGCGCCATAATAGTTTGCCTATATTTGGGGTGCAATTTCATCCAGAAGCTATTTTGACCGAACAAGGTCTTGAGTTACTACAGAATTTTTTAAATTATTAACTTGCTCATTTGGGGCCAATGAGTCGCATTTGGATCCCTTTATCATCTTCTAAACGGCTAACCTTACTTTCCTCTCCAATAATCAATAATTTCCGTTACAACTTTGACCAAAAAAGCTCACAAGTTTACTCCTTTTTTATGATATAAAAGAGCAATAATAAAAGCACTTGCCAAACAGTGGTTAACGTTTAGGCGAGAATATACCAAATATCTTTGATGACAAAGGATTCAATATGACAAGGCTACTGCGCAATACTGCGCTTAGTGCGCTTTCTTTAGCGATCATTTCTGGTTGCAGCGCGACCGCAACTAGCAATAACACCCCAAGCATTTCTAACGCAGCTTCAAGTTACACAGTGCCGCTTGCGACACCTCCTCAAGTTGAACAGCCTTTAACCTTAAATCAGATCATGGCCAACCCTGATTGGATGGGTGTGTTAGCTAAAAATGCTTATTGGGGCGATGATAGTCAGTCAATTTATTTTAATCGACAAGCACATCAGGCGCCAATTGCTGAGGTTTATCAGCAAGGCGTGAGTCAAACTCAGGCAAGTCTTATTAGCTTGAATCAGTTGCATTTAACTGATCAAAAGCACGGTGTGTTGAGTGCAGATAAATCGCAAAAAGCCTATATCTATCAGGGTAATATATTCGTTAAGCAATTAGCGTCAGGGGACGTAAAACAGCTTACCCGCGTGAATACTGCCATTGATGAGGTTAAGTTCCTTAGTAGCGGCGATTTGGCTTATTTTCAAGGTAATAGTGTCTTCAAGATACATCTGCAGACTGGGTTAACTGAGCAGCTAGCAGATGTGCAAATGGCCAATGCCCCTAAAGGGGTTAGCGATCCAGAATCTTACATTGCCAAACAACAGCATCGTTTGATTGCCTATGTTGCTTTGCAGCATAACAAGAGTAAAACCCGCGCTGAATATGCCGAGGAGTTAGCGGCGCAAGACCCGACTTTTGCGGCTAAAACTTGGTATTTAGGCGATGATGAAAAAGTCTCTGATATGAGTCTTTCCGCTGATGGCCGTTACTTAGTGGTTAACTTAGTTGATAAAGACTATAGCTGGCGCAGCGAGCACGACATCATGCCAAATTATCTAGGTAAAGATGGCTATGTTGATGCAGTACCTGCAAGGGCGCGTGTGGCTGAAGACAGTTACCCAGGTGAACGATTGGTGGTCCTAGACTTGGTCGATCACGTTAAGAAAGATATCACTATTGAAGGTCTTGATGGTTACGATGCCGACGTGTTAGCCAGTGTAAAAGCTGAAAATGCCAAAGCCAAAGGCGAGCGTTATAACAGCGAAAAATCGCCACGGGTATTGCAACTGATGCAAGATTGGACTTGGAGTCAAAGTCCGATGCAGTGGCATGAATCTGAAAATAAATTGCTGGTTATGATTGAAGCGGTTGATAATAAAGATCGCTGGATCGCCAGTGTCAACCTTGAAACCGGCAAGCTAAAAACAGAGCACCGTTTACATGATGATGCTTGGGTTAACTACACCTTTAATCAATTTGGTTGGGTAGGAACATCTGAGTCATTCTATTACTTATCTGAAGAGTCTGGTTATTCACAGCTTTATGTTAAAGGTGAAAATGGCAAGACCAGCGCACTTACCAATGGCGAATATGTGGTTGATCAAGTGACCTTATCACCCGATGCGACGCATCTTTATTATCGTGCTAACAAAGACCACCCTGGAACTTATAATGTTTATCGGGTTGAGATTGCTAGCGGTAAAACTGAGCAGCTGACCCAGTGGACAGGTACCCTTGATTATGAGTTAAGCCCTAATGGTCAATCGTTGCTATTAACGGCATCAACAGCCACCCAACCTAATGAGCTGTATGTGCAGCCAATTGGCGGCGAGCTTAAGCAGTTAACTCATTACACCAGTAAAGCGTTTGCAGATTATGCATGGCAAGCCCCTCAAGTAGTAAAAGTACCATCAACTCATGGTGCGAAAGACATTTACGCTAGAGTCTATTTACCTCAGGGCTATGATGCTAATAATGCTGAAAAATATCCTGCAGTAATTTTTAACCATGGTGCGGGTTACCTGCAAAATGCCCATAATGGTTTTTCTGGCTATTTCAGAGAGTTCATGTTCCATAACTTATTAACACAACAGGGTTATGTCGTCATGGATATGGATTACCGTGGTTCTAAAGGTTATGGCCGCGATTGGCGCACCGCTGTGTATCGCAATATGGGTCATCCTGAAGTTGAAGATTTAAAAGACGGCGTTAGCTGGATGGCGGCTAACAGTCATGTTGACGGCGCTAAAGTAGGTACCTATGGCGGCTCTTATGGCGGCTTCTTAACGTTCATGGCGTTATTTAATGAGCCTGAGTTATTCCAAGCGGGCGCAGCACTTCGTCCGGTCACCGATTGGGCGCATTATAATGCGCCATATACCTCTAACATCTTAAATACCCCAGATGTTGACCCCATTGCCTATGAAAAGAGTTCACCAATTGAACACGCACAGGGTTTACAAAAACCATTGCTGATCATGAGCGGTGTGCTCGATGACAATGTGTTCTTCCAAGATAGTGTGCGCTTAGTACAACGCTTGATTGAGTTAGAAAAGCCGATGTTTGAAACCGCGATTTACCCTGTTGAGCCACATGGCTTTAGACAGGCATCAAGCTGGTTAGATGAATATCGTCGTATCTACAAATTGTTTGAGCAAGAGCTAAAGTAATGATGCGTTTTACTTAAGCTGATTTAAACCATAAGGCTTCCATTTGGAGGCCTTATTTGTAACGATAAGCAGCAGTTGAAATATAATTTTCATATAACTAACACAGAATTAAAGGCAGTTTATTTGTGGCAGTGTCGGTAGCAGGTGGCGTAAGGCCAGGAAAAGTCATTGAAGTTGAGCGCAGGCTGTATAAGCAACTGATTATGGGTAAGGAAAAGTTACCCTCGCAGCTTGATGACTTAGATAAGCAGTTAGAAGATGACGCCAATAAACTTGAAGTTGAACGTTTAGCCATTAAAGCACGTTTAGAAGAGCAAGCGCGGGCTCAGTTGGTGTTACAGCGCATATCAGAGCAATTGACTAACACTGTCATAAGCTCCCTTGAGCATCAGCTCAATTCACCTCAGCAGATGTTAGCGCAATCGGGTTTAAAAGAGTCCCATATTTTATTATTGGATTTACTGCTTAACAAAGAACCTGATCTGCGCCGAGTGCGATCGCTTGTTGAAAATATCAGCTGGCTATCGACCGATCTTATCAATTTAATCAATAGCCCAGCCTCGAGTCACCGCAGACCGCAGCGATCAGAAGTCAAAGTAACCGACATTAAGTTAGTGCTTAATTATATTGGCATTGAAAATTTGCAAGCTGTGATCCCTTACTTTTGTTTACGGCATTGGCTGCCATCGGGCAATACTAACCTGATTTGGGCTAGTCGTAAGTTATGGCGTTACAGCATGATCACCGCCATAGCGGCCAAAGCATTGGCAGCGCTGCATCAAAAGGATGTGGCATTGGTTTATAGCGCAGCTTTGATGAAGCAATTAGGCGCAGCGACTATATTAAATGCCAGCGCCAGACAATTTGAAAACACATGGGGAACCTGGCTACGTGAGACCAGCGCCAAAGGGGATAAAACCTTATACGATGCGGTAATGGCCTCAGCATTTCCAGCTGAGGAAGTGTTTGAGCAAGTGATGTCCTATGGTGAGCAGCTTAATTGGCAATTATTGGACTTAATGGATTTTAACCAGAGCCAGCTAACCCAAGTGCTAAAAGAGCTCGATTTAAATTATCACTTTAGCGAGTTTTCCACAGAAAGCGCTATCGTTGCCAAAGCCAGTTGTTATGCCAAGGTATTAATATTAGAGCAATCGCGTTTAATTGAGCCGCAAGAGAAGCGAGTGTTATTTGATTATTATGAATTTACCGAGCAAGAGCTGATCCGTTTAAAAGCGCAAAATTACCGCAAGCTTAATTTAGTTTAAAGTCAGGCTTTATCCCCCTTAAGTATGACTAAATCTTGTTTAGTTATGCATTTATGATGAATAGCTAGCTTATTTGAGGCCAAATAACTTTTTTTATGACTATTTATGCTAAAAATAAGCTGTAATAGCACTTTGTATGTGAAGTTTGTTAACTCTTTATGCATTATTCATTTAAGTTATGAATAGTTAACCGCTAAAAACTGGTATTTTGATCACGTTTTAGCTAATAATGACCTGCAAGCTATACAAACATCCGCAGTCAACTTAAACCAAAATCAATACAGCAAGCGGAATAGAGTGACTTAAGTGTCGCTAATAACTTTAAGGAACGAAAAGCAATGAGCGTTGAAATGAACTTAACACGTGCCCAATTTGATGAAGTCATGGTGCCTAACTATGCGCCAGCAGCCGTAATCCCAGTTCGCGGAGAAGGCAGTCGAGTTTGGGATCAACAAGGTAATGAGTTTATTGACTTTGCTGGTGGTATTGCAGTGAATTGTTTAGGTCATTGTCACCCAGCACTTGTTGGCGCCCTAAAAGAACAAGGTGAAAAGCTGTGGCATTTATCAAACGTAATGACCAATGAGCCAGCATTAGAGCTGGCGACGAAACTGGTTAACGCCACGTTTGCTGAGCGTGTTTACTTTGCTAACTCAGGTGCTGAAGCCAATGAAGCTGCACTAAAACTTGCCCGTCGTTACGCATTAGATAATCACGGCCCACAAAAAGATCAAATCATCGCCTTTGATAAAGCATTCCATGGTCGTACCTTCTTTACTGTTACTGTGGGTGGTCAAGCGGCTTACTCTGATGGTTTCGGGCCTAAACCACAAAGCGTTACTCATGTACCATTTAATGATATTGCCGCTCTAGAAGCGGTAATTTCTGATAACACTTGTGCCATCATGCTTGAACCACTTCAAGGTGAAGGCGGTATTATCAATGGTGACCCAGAATTCTTAAAAGCTGTGCGCGCACTTGCTGATAAGCATGACGCATTAGTTATTTTTGATGAAGTGCAAACAGGTGTTGGCCGTACCGGTGAGTTATTTGCCTACATGGGCACCGATATTGTGCCTGATATTTTAACCAGCGCCAAAGCCCTAGGCGGCGGTTTCCCAATTGCTGCAATGCTAACCACTGCTAAAATTGCCGCACATCTTAAAATTGGTACTCATGGTTCGACTTATGGCGGCAACCCATTAGCGTGCGCTATTGGTAATGCTGTTATGGATGTGGTGAATACGCCTGAAGTACTGAATGGTGTTAAGCATCGCGAACAGTTATTCCGTGATGGTTTAGCGGCAATCAATGCCAAATATAATGTGTTCTCAGAAGTGCGTGGTAAAGGCATGTTATTAGGCGCAGTACTTAACGAGCAATATGCAGGCCGTAGCCGTGACTTCTTAGTTGCATCGGTTGCAGAAGGCTTAATGAGCTTGATTGCTGGCGCTAACGTCGTGCGTTTTGCTCCATCTCTTGTTATCCCAGAAGCTGATATCGCTGAAGGTTTAGCACGTTTCGAACGTGCTGTAGCTAAAGTGGTTGCAGGTTAATAGATAAGTAAAGCGTAAGGGTAAAACCTTGCGCTTTTTTATTGGGTTATCGGTAATGAAAAGTCTGTTTGTTGGTGACTTTTTATTACTGGATTATCAAGGAGAGTCAGATGCTAATCATACGACCGATTCGTGGCAGTGATTACGAAGCACTTTACAAGGTCGCCGTTGAATCGGGTCATGGGTTCACTTCCCTGCCAGTCAACGAAGAGCTATTACGCTCTAAAATCGCTAGAGCTGAAGCTTCTTTTTCCAAGCAAGTTGAGAAACCTTTCGATGAAGGTTATTTGATGGTGCTTGAAGATTTAAAAACCAATCAAGTTGTCGGTACCTGCGGTATTGAAGCCGCTGTCGGGATGGAAGATGCCTTTTATCATTACCGTTTAGGCACTGAAGTCTATCATTCTAAACAAATCTCAGTTCGTAACGAAGTGGAAACACTGACGCTTTGCCATGACTACACTGGCGCTGCAGAGTTATGTACGCTGTTTTTAAATAAAGAATATCGCAGAGGCTATAACGGCCGCATGCTTTCTCGCTCGCGTTTTTTATTCCTCGCTCAACATGAGCAACGTTTTGGCAGCACTGTAATTGCTGAAATGCGCGGCGTAAGCGATGAAAAGGGTGATTCACCTTTTTATGAGTGGTTACAAGATCATTTCTTAGGCATTGATTTTGTCGAAGCCGATTATTTATCGGGGTTAGGTAAAAAGGCCTTTATGGCTGAAATGATGCCAAGAAGCCCGATACATGTATGCCTATTGCCAAAAAAAGCACAAAAAGTGATTGGCGAGGTGCATAGAAATACTAAACCTGCGCTGAAGTTATTGCAGGCTGAAGGCTTTAAATTTAGAAATTACGTCGATATTTTCGATGGTGGTCCAACAGTGGAGTGTGCGCTAAGCGACATCCGCGCCGTGAGTCAAAGCCGTCTACTCACGGTCACTATTGGAAAGATGCCTCATGCCGATCATCAATATCTTGTCGCCAATACCTTGTTAGCGGATTACCGCGCAACAGCGGCAAGAATTTTAGTTTCACAAGAGCATGATAACGTCACCTTAAGCCCACAATTAGCTGAAGCGCTAATGGTTGAGCAAGGCCAGCAAATTCGCGTATTAGAACTGTAGGAAACAGCAAATGACACAATTT
Source organism: Shewanella sp. 10N.286.51.B2 (assembly GCF_041469265.1). Classification (NCBI taxonomy): domain Bacteria; kingdom Pseudomonadati; phylum Pseudomonadota; class Gammaproteobacteria; order Alteromonadales; family Shewanellaceae; genus Shewanella; species Shewanella sp. 10N.286.51.B2. The sequence goes on along the minus strand of NZ_JBFRKH010000014.1, from coordinate 74,337 downwards.
ATCAAAGGCCAATGGTCTAATGGCGAAGGTCATGAAATTACATCACTCAACCCAGCAAATGGTGAGGTGATCTGGAGCGGTAAAACGGCGACAGAAGCCCAAGTTAATAGCGCCATTGATGCCGCAAGAAGTGCGCAGTTTGACTGGTTTATGCTTGGCTATGAGGCGCGTTTAGCCATTGTTGAAGCGTACCGCAGCGAACTTGAAGCGCACAAAGCTGAGCTTGCTGAAGTGATAGCCCAAGAAACCGGTAAACCTCAGTGGGAAACCGCCACAGAAGTGGGCGCTATGATAGGCAAAATTGGCTTATCAGCTGCAGCGCATGATAAGCGTACTGGTACTGAAACTAATGACATTCCCGCAGGTCGCGCCGTTTTACGTCATAAGCCGCACGGCGTTGTTGCGGTATTTGGCCCTTATAATTTCCCTGGTCATTTACCCAATGGTCATATTGTTCCAGCCTTACTTGCGGGTAACACCGTGGTGTTTAAGCCATCAGAGCTAACTCCGAAAGTCGCTGAAGAAATGCTAAAACTTTGGGACAAAGCAGGTTTGCCACAAGGTGTGATTAACTTGGTTCAAGGCGAGCTTGAAACCGGTAAAGCATTGGCCTCGCACCCGCAAATTGATGGACTATTCTTTACCGGTAGTTCTCGTACTGGTCACTTGTTGCATCAGCAATATGCAGGGCATCCTGGCAAAATTTTAGCCCTTGAAATGGGGGGTAATAATCCATTAATTATCAAAGACGTCACAGACACTAAAGCGGCCGTTCACGATATTATTCAATCAGCTTATATCTCATCTGGTCAACGTTGTACTTGTGCACGTCGTTTGTACATCCAGCAAGGCGCTGCAGGTGATGCGTTAATTGCTGAGCTTATTACCGCGATTAAGCAAATCAAAGTGGCTAGCTGGAATGCACAGCCGCAGCCATTTATGGGTTCGATGATTTCTGCAGCCGCAGCTAAAGGCATGGTTGCCGCGCAGGCTAACTTGTTGGCATTAGGTGCGACATCGCTTATTGAGCTTACTCACGTTGAAGCGGGGACTGGTCTAGTGTCTCCTGGGTTAATTGATGTGACAGCAATTGCAGAGCTGCCTGATGAAGAATACTTTGGTCCATTGCTGCAATTAGTTAGATACCAAGCCTTTGATGATGCCATTGAGATGGCAAACAACACGCGTTATGGACTTTCTGCTGGTTTGTTGGCGGATAGCCGCGAAGATTACGATTACTTCTTAGCCCGTATTCGTGCAGGTATCGTTAACTGGAATAAGCAAATCACTGGTGCATCTGGCGCAGCACCATTTGGTGGTGTTGGTGCATCAGGTAATCATCGTGCAAGTGCATTTTATGCTGCAGATTACTGTGCTTACCCTGTGGCTTCTGTGGAAGCGGATAGTGTTAGCTTGCCTGCGACATTAAGCCCTGGTTTATCTATCTAGTGATCTAGATTGCAATGAAGGCAATGACTTTTGGGTCATTGCCTTTTTTTAAAGAAGGATTTTATTATGCATACCGACGTTAACACTTTATTCGCCGCTTTATGGCAAGACTACATCAATATGACGCCCTCGGCGGCAAACATTCAGCAACTGTTAGGGCAGGGAAAACCGATCATTAACGATCATATTGCCCTGCGTACCTTTAATATTGAAAAAGTTAACCTTGCTGTATTGGCGGCTCATTTTGAGTCGCTTGGTTATGTTGCCAGTGGTGATTATCACTTTGAGCAGAAAAAGTTGGTTGCCAAGCATTTCGAGCATCCCGATCCGCATCAGCCTAAGGTGTTTATCTCTGAGCTGTTAGTGGAAGAATTTAGCCCTGAAGTGCAAAGCATTATCCATGGTTTAGTTGATCAAGTGGATGCTGCGGCGACAACTGCGGATAATTTTTTATATTCAGGCTGTCATTGGCGTGTCGATATCGCCACTTACAAAACCTTATTGGCAGAAAGCGAGTACGCAGCTTGGGTTGCGGCCATTGGTTATCGCGCTAACCATTTTACGGTTTCCATTAATGAGCTGCCTGATTTTGAAACCATTGAATCAGTCAATGAAACCCTAAAAGCTGCTGGCTTTACCTTAAACACCGCTGGTGGTGAGATTAAAGGTTCAGCTGAAGTGCTATTAGAGCAGTCATCAACGATGGCAGATCGCATGGCGGTCAGCTTTGCAGATGGCGAACTTGAAATTCCAACTTGTTTCTATGAGTTTGCCCGTCGTTATCCGATGGCTGACGGTGACCTGTATACTGGTTTTGTCGCCGCGTCTGCTGACAAAATCTTTGAAAGTACTAATGCTGTCAAATAATGCTGCTAGCTAAGTCGGTAGAATTGCGTTAATTTTACCGCTAATGAAAATGCCAAGTAAGTCAGTTTATCTGGCATTTTTCATTGTTAAGTTGCAAGGTTTTAGTACGCCATTAAGGGATTATGTTACGGCGCTACCATCTGGGGTGGTATTGGCAAATATAATGCAAACATGTAAGCCTTTTAACACATCACCACGCTCGAACTTGAGTTGATAACCATATTGCTCAACAATTTCTTTTACAATGGATAACCCCAGCCCATGGCCTAACACGGCTTCATCTAAACGTTTACCGCGATTGGTCAGTTGGCAAATTTGATCGTCATTGACGCCGGGGCCATCATCTTCGATACACAGGGTTAATGTTTGTTGCTGCTGAGATACCGTCAAATTGACCGCTGAATTTGCCCACTTGTAAGCGTTATCTAATAAATTACCAAACAGCTCCATACCATCTTCACGGTGTATCGGCAGGCGACTTATGTCATCGCTGACATCAATGCTGCAATGAATGTTTTTATGGTGATGTACTTTATCTAGAGTGCTAATGAGCGCCTCAAAATCACGTGGCACCACCATTTGCGCTGCTGGCAGCATATCACCAGTAATTCTAGCCGCAGTGAGCTTACGTTCGATCATGTTGCGGATCAGGTCTAATTGCTGCTGCATGGCTTCAGCCGCTTGCGGGTTTGATAAACCCAATACTTCAACTTGTTGCTGCATCACGGCTAATGGGGTTTTTAGGCCGTGGCTTAAATTACCTAAATTATTTCTACTACGCTCAATTTGATTAGCGGTGTAATCTAATAATTCGTTATAGGTTTCAGCTAAAGGTTTTATTTCAACTGGAATCTTGGTGACTTCTAGGGCATCGATTTCACCTTGGCGTAATTTGGCCAGTGAATCTTGAATGTGTTTAACTGGCTTAAATGATTGGCGTAGAATGATAAAAATACCGCCAATCATTGCCAGTAGCATGGCGATATTAATCGCCAACTTAGTGCCAAACACTTCACTAAAGACCCGCCGGCCAATACTTAAGTCTTGAGCAACCGTAAGGGTGGCAACTTTATCGCCATTGATTGAGCCTATACCAATCGATAATAACTGCATGTCATTATTTTTTGGCCCTTTGGCTTGCCATACCCGGGTTTGATCATGCTGCAATAATTCGATATCTAATTGCACATCCCATAGAGAACGGGAGCGGATCACTTGATCATCGGAGTTAAATTGAAAGTATCGACCTGAATAGGCGGGTTTGTAAAAGCTGGAGAGTTGGTTTTGGTCGATGATAATTTCACCAGCATTGATATGGCTGGCGATAATGATGTGTTCTAAATCTTCTTCGAGACGATTGATGATAGAGTCATGAAACGCTTGTCTTAACATGGACTCAAATAATATGAGTCCGATGACGGTGGCAATAATGATTAAACCGCTAAGCCATAAACTTAGCTTACTGCGGATTGATATCATTCAACAATGCCGTGAAAAATATACCCTTGGCCACGGCGGGTTTCAATGGCGGTTTTACCAAGTTTTTTACGTAAATGGGTAACGTATACTTCAACCACATTTGATTCTTTTTCATCGTCAAATTGATAAAGCTTATCGGTAAGTTGTGCTTTTGAGAGTAATTTCTTTGGCGACATTAAAAATATTTTTAATAGTCTAAATTCCATGGCGGTTAATTCGTAATGCTTGTCACCGATATGCACTCGTTGCTCTGACTCATCAAGGGTAATGCCACCATAACTCAACTGTTTTGATGAGGTATTAAGACGGCCATGGGCACGATGAATAAGTGCCTGAACTCGCGCTAACAGCTCTTGAGCATGAAAAGGCTTACCAAGGTAGTCATCAGCCCCCGCATTAAAGCCTTCGACCTTCTCGTGCCACTGACTGCGCGCAGTGAGCATAATCACCGGCGTATCAATGCCTTTTTCACGCCAAGACTCGACGAGTGTTAAGCCATTACCGTCAGGCAAGCCAATATCCAAAATCACACAATCGTATTGAGTTTCTTTGATGAGGTAATCTGCTTCAACAGCTTTATCGGTTACATCAGTAACGTAGCCGGCTTGTTTTAGTTGTTTTTCAAGCTCAGCAACTAAGAGGGTGTTATCTTCAACGAGTAGCAGTTTCATTTATTTGGCATTCACTTGGTAGTTGGTCAATTGACTCTGGCATCCCATTTGTAGCATCGAGAAATAAATGGATGATATGCCCTTTTTTTATCTTTAACTGTAAATCATAACGCCATTTGTCATCCTCTTGATAGAGGCTGGCATCAATTAATTCACCCTGACAGTATTGTGCAAGTAAAGTGAGGGAATAATCAAGCGAACGAATGCTACCGGATGTAACTAAGCGTTGAACTTCATCATGTGGTAGCTCTGCAGTCATTGCTTGTGATGCTGGTGTTAGAGTCGATATAAGTAGACTGAGTAGTAATGCAGTCAGCAGCCTCATCAGACAGACTCCCATAAAAAAAGTGATAATTAGAATTGCTAATTATCACTTTAATTAATCACCCTTAAATCAAGCTGAAGCTTAACTTAACGAGTGCCATATACCACAATAGTTTTACCGTGAGCTTGAATAAGATTTTGTTCTTCAAGCATTTTTAATATACGGCCAACAGTCTCACGTGAACAACCTACAATTTGACCAATCTCTTGACGAGTGATCTTAATTTGCATGCCATCAGGGTGAGTCATTGCATCTGGTTGCTTAGCAAGGTGTAATAATGTTTGTGCGATGCGTCCAGCAACGTCTAAGAAAGCTAAATCGCCGACTTTTTGGCTAGTGCTGTGCAAACGGTAAGCCATTTGCGCAGTTAACTTCATTAGAATTTCAGGATTAACCTGAATCAGTTGCTTGAATTTCTTGTAAGAAATTTCTGCGATTTCACAAGGTTGTTTGGCACGAACCCAAGCTGTACGTTCAGCTTGTTCTTCGAATAAACCAAGTTCACCAATAAAGTCACCTTGATTAAGGTATGAAAGGATCATTTCTTTCCCTTCTTCATCTTTAATCAATACAGCGACTGAACCTTTAACGATGTAATACAAGGTATCAGACTCTTCACCTGCGTGTATCAAGGTGCTTTTCGCTGGGTATTTATGGATGTGACAGTGTGAAAGAAACCATTCCAAAGTTGGATCAGGTTTAGGCTTGCCAATCAGAGCCATGTGTATTTCCTCGATTGATAAAATGAAAGTAAGGACTATCTAATAAAGTAATTGTACTTGAGTTAATCGTGTAAAACTTTGATGAAGATCGAGTTTAACATTATGAAAAAACAGTCAAGTACGGTATTAAGTTATTAAATTAGAAATTTATTTTTGCAGCTGCACGCCACATTATTATCTAATTTAGCCTTATCTGTTTTAATTGGCAAGTTGATGTTTCTTTAAAAGCATTGTTTTATCAGATTTTTATCAAGCTTTAGATTGAAGATGAACGATTTATTATGATTAATAGGGATTGGTTTATTGTAAAAATCCCCATTGGTGGTTATTGTTAATTTGATTATCAAAGTTGAATCGCTGCAGTACGAGGTTAGTTTGAAATATTCGCAGAAATTATTAAGTGTTGGCTTAGCCTGCTCATTAGGTTTATTGACGAGTGTCAGTGCGCCAGTCAGTGCCTTTTCAATTCCTCAATCGAAAGCATCTCAAGCGGCTAGTAAATTAGTTCATATCCAATTGCGGGCGGCGGAAGGCAATGCCGACGCACAATTTTTATTAGGGCTAATGAGTTTAGCGGGGCGATTTGTCGACCAAGATATTGATCAAGGCATTTATTGGGTCGAGCAAGCGGCGCTACAAGATCATATTAAAGCGCAGCAAACTTTGGCAGATTTAACCTTTGAAGGAAAGTTATTACCGCGGGATTTAACGGTAGCAGAAAAATGGTACCAGTCTTTAGCTAAGCATGGCGATCCACGAGCTCACTTTCGATTAGGCTTTATTTACTCTGCTGGTGGCGATGGTGTAACCCGCAGTTGCGGCAAAGCTTTAGAGCAATTCACCCAAGCAGGTGACGAAATTGCGCTGGGGAATGTGGCGTGGATTTTAGCGACCTGCCCTGAAGAAGAGTATCGTAATGGGTCAAAAGCGGTGCAGCTTGCACTGCAATTGCTTGAAAGTAACGCTAACGATCCGACCAACTTAGATAACCTTGCTGCTGCTTATGCCGAAATGGGTGAGTTTGAACTGGCTGTTGATACCCAACAAAAAGCCATTGAAGCATTAAAGCAAAACCCAGAAGTTGCCCAGAGCGATGAATTTATCATGCGACTTGAACAGTATCAGCAAGGCAGGGCTTATCGTGAAATCATTCCATTAATGAATTAAGCAATGTTTTGTTTGAATTGAAACGGCCAACAAGGCCGTTTTTTTGTGGCTAAATTTTAGTGCGCGTGGACAAATCATAGCTATTATTAGCTGATGATTAGAGTCAGTTTATTCATCACGACTAGGCGATCACAATGAATGGAATTGTAGATAATAAATTAAAGCTCTATCAGCTTACGGTGATATTTAGCTTACTGTTTTCGCTAATGGGATTCTCATATAACGTCTGGCGTATGGAGATAACAGAGCATAATAGCAATGTTAGAACAGCAAGTTTTGAAATGCTGCTAGAGCTAGCGCAATTAGAGCAATTGGTCTATGCGGCGCATTACGATAATGATACTGAATTAGGTAACCCTAGGGTGGGATGGGTCAAAGTGGGCTTAATTGAAGATTTAAGTTCATTAACCAATGATCAAGTCAGGCTTAAAGCACAAAATTTAACCTTGGTTTGGTCAGAACAATGGCAACAGATGCTAGAGAGCGAAGCTGCAAGTATGGAGATTACCGCTAAAATTGATTTGGTTCGGGCTGAGATAAAACGCTTACTGGTCTCGTTAAATTAACGGTTTAACAGGGCGAGTTGAAATGGTTTTAGTCTTAATTGAACGCGGCTTATAAGGGCGCTTCAAAGAGCAAGTGACAGGAACAGCGAATAATAGAAGCAGGTTTGCTGATATGCCCAAGTGCGCTAACAGATAAATAAGGGGGAATTAACACCCAAGAGCACATCAACTATCGTTCTTTCGCCTGAAGTCCCGACAGCGAGAATGATAATGGTTTAGGCTTAAATTAAGCTTAACCTGCCAAGTTTACTTGTATTAGTCGTTGCTTATTCTGCTGGGCTAGCATCATCGAGCTGTTGTACTTCATCGGCAGCTGCTTTTTTCTGCATAATATCTTTAATCAGTGGGGTTAATATTAACTCCATTGCTAATGACATCTTGCCACCAGGCACGACTAAAGTATTGATGCGTGACATAAACGAGCCGTCAATCATTCTTAAGTAATAAGGAAAATCAACATTGTCAATATCTCTAAAGCGGATCACCACAAAACTTTCGTCTAAGCTGGGGATGTCTTTAGCGCTAAATGGATTGGAGGTATCAACTGTAGGAACTCGTTGAAAGTTGATATGGGTGCGAGAAAATTGTGGCGTCATATGCTTAATATAATCATCCATACTGCGCACAATCGAGCCCATGACTTTTTCACGGCTATGGCCTCTGTCTGAGGTATCGCGAATAATTTTTTGAATCCACTCTAAATTGACAATGGGCACCATACCAATCAATAAATCTACGTGCTTGGCAACATTAGCATCTTCAGTGACGACGCCGCCATGCAAACCCTCGTAATACAGCATATCGGTTTTTTCAGGTAATGGGTGCCACTGGGTAAATGTGCCGGGCATTTGGTTAAATGGCACCGCTTCATCAAAAGTATGTAAGTAGCTACGGGTTTGGCCTTGGCCTGTTTCGGCATAGCTTTTAAAGCACTCTTCAAGTTTGACGAAATTATTGGCTTCAGGGCCAAAGTAACTGAGGTTGTTATTTTCAGCCTGTGATTTTCGAATTAATACTTCCATCTCTGCACGGGTGAAGTTATGGAAACTATCCCCTTCAATAAACGCTGCATTAATGCCCAGCTGGCGGAAGATATGAGTAAATGCTGTGGTCGTTGTTGTTGTGCCTGCGCCAGATGAGCCAGTAACAGCAATAATGGGGTGTTTAATAGACATTTATCCTACCTAGATCAAACGTGAAGAAGTTAATTATGATGACAATTCAGTATTTTATAATCCGTTAGTCATTCACATTCACATGTTTCAACCTGAAGAAAAACAGACTCTATTTATACGGCTTGAAACGGGTTAGGTCAATCTTGCATTAAAAGAATGGCTCTTTGTCATCACTGTTTGGATGAATGATCTGCTGTTTTTGTCTAATGGCAATGGATTCATCTTCTTCGCTAAATTCAACGATGAGTTCGCCTTGTTTTAAAGCTTGTTTACATTGATTTATGGCATTTTGTAACTGAGCGTCATCGGTTTGGCCAAAAGAGCCATCTTCAATTTGGGTAAACAAGTACTCTTTAATTAAATTGTCTAATGTTGCTGGTGGCAGTTGTAGCAAGGCATCATAAGGAATAAGCATAATTAGCTCTTTAAAAAATGGATAATTCTTGATTCAAGGTAAAAACGTGGCTTCCAAGGAACGCCGCCGCTGATAAAGCCAACATGGCCGCCCTTAGGGTGTAACTCGTATTCCACATGTTCTGATAATTCTACTGCCGCAGGAATGACATCATCGGTCATGAAAGGATCGTCTTGAGCATGGATAACTAAGGTCGACTTGCTGACATTTTTTAAAAAAGGCTTACCACTGGCTCTTTGGTAGTAATCATTAACGTCAGCAAAACCGTGTAAAGGAGCCGTCACTTTATCATCGAATAAATAAAAGGTGCTTAATTGCTGAATTTGCGCTTCAGTGACGGGCATTTTCTCAACCAAATTGCTTTGCAGTACTTTGCTGTGCATTTTGGCTTGCAGTTGCTTTATTAAATGCTGCTGATAAACTTTTGAAAAGCCCTTTTCTAATTTTTTAGCACAGGCTGCGAGCCACAAAGGCGCTGAAACAATTATGGTTTTTTCTAGCAAGCTTTGCTCGCCTTGTTCACCTTGATATTTTGCCAGTACATTGCCGCCTAGGCTGTAGCCGACGGCATACAGTGGTGATTCTGGGTACTGCTGATGTAACTGAGTTAGGGTAAAGTGAATATCTTCGGTGTCGCCACTATGGTAACTTCTGGCTAACCGATTTGGCTCGCCTGAGCAACTACGGTGATGATGGACAACAGCGCATAAGCCATGGTTTTGGGCGGTTTGTAGCATACGCCTGACGTAGTGTGATTCACTACTGCCTTCAAGTCCATGGAGGATCACTAAAATTGGCTGGCCATTTTGCGGCTTGCCTAACCAATCCAAATCAATAAAATCACCGTCAGTCAGCTCTTGGCGCTGTCTGTGGGTGTCTGGTTTGGCCACCTTAAATAAAACAGGTAAAATCGTTTGAATATGAGGACTTACTGCCCACCATGGTGGAGTGAAAATCTTTTTCATAAGGGTATGTATAGTGCAATAGTTTGTGAATGTTCAAACGTATGTTTAAATGTTGTTAGCGACCACTTTATCACAGATGTTTGCAGCAAGGGATAACTATGAAACGAAGAACCTTTTTGGCTGGCGCCTTTACCGGTACCGCTGCGCTGGCCTTGGGTGTGAGTTTATACACCCCAGACATTACCGATCATCCTGATGAAAATCATCGTTTACTTTTTAATGTGCTAATCCCTATTTTTATGGATGGCACTTTGCCAGAAGTTGCTAATTATCGCGAAGCCTTTATTAATCGTACCATAGTCGCGATTAATCAAACCATCAGTGTGCTGCCTGATGATCAAAAAAGCGAGATTAATCAGCTATTAAATCTACTTGAGAGCCGGATGGGTTTATTGCTGCTAACGAGTAGCCTGACGCCATTGATGCTTCGCTCTGCTGATGAGTTAGTGTTGATGCTAGAAGAGTGGCGCCATCATTTTCTGCAAATGCTGCAAACTGCCTATCTTGGCTTACGGGAATTAGTGCTATCCAGTTATTATGCCTGCCCAGAGCATTGGGGACGGTTACATTACGCTAAACCCACTTTTTTGACCGCCTAATTTTCTTTGATGTAAACCGTGTTTAGGAGTGAGACGTGGCCGCTAATATTATTGACCCCATTACAGAAGGTTTAAAAGCCGGCTGGCAACATATTGATGCGAGTAAACTTGAAAACGATCAGCATTTTGAAGCAGACGTAGTGATTGTCGGCACGGGCGCGGGGGGCGGAACGGCAGCTGAAATCCTCACTCAAGCGGGTCTTAAGGTCATCATGGTTGAAGCTGGACCACTTAAATCGTCCAGTGATTTTAATATGGAAGAGCGCCGTGCTTACCCTGATCTATATCAGCAAGCAGCAGCGATGAAAACCGCTGACAAAGGTATTGGTATTTTTCAAGGTCGCAGTGTGGGCGGCTCAACGACGGTTAATTGGACCACCTCAATTCGTACACCTGAGCAAGCCTTAGCATTTTGGGCCCAAGAAAAGTCAGTTAAAGGCCTATCGTCAGAAAGCTTATTGCCATGGTTTGAAAAAATGGAAACGCGGCTAAATATCAGCGAGTGGCAATTTCAACCTAACCGTAATAATGCGGCCTTAAAAGAAGGCTGTGAAAAACTCGGTTGGGAATATACGGTGATCAAACGTAATGTTAAAGGTTGCTGGAATACAGGTTATTGCGGTATGGGGTGCCCGGTCAACGCTAAGCAGTCTATGCTGGTCACCACCATACCGAGTGCCTTAGAGCAAGGCGCTCAGTTAATATCAAACGCTAAAATTACTGATCTACAGCATAAAGCCGATAAAGTGACTGGTTTAACCGCCAGAGCGCCTCTTGCTTCAGGCCATGGCGCGACTCTGACTTTTAAGGCGAAGCACTATATTCTTAGTGCGGGTGCTCTTCATACGCCGACGATTTTAATGCGTGCTAATACCCCAGATCCTTATCAGCTTTTAGGTAAAACTTTTCTTCATCCTACTTTGTTATCAGGCAGCATTTTTGATAAGCAAATTGATGGCCATAGCGGCGCGCCGCAATCGATATATTCCGATGAATTTGTATGGCGTGATGGCGCTGCTGGAGAGCTGGGTTATAAATTAGAAGTGCCCCCGATCCATCCAGTATTAATCGCATCAAAAACCATTGGTTATGGTCGTAGTCATGCCGAGTTAATGACCCAGTTTAACAATTTACAGGTGATGATTGCCTTAGTGCGTGATGGCTATTCGGCTCAGTCTCCAGGTGGGCAAGTACGCTTAACTGATACCGGCTTTGCGTTAGATTATCCGCTACAAAAACCTTTTTGGGATGCGGCGAGAAGGGCGTTTGCCACTATGGCAGAGCTGCAATTTGCTGCAGGTGCTAATGCCGTGTTGCCCATTAATGATGGTGTTGGCAAGCAGCTTAACTGGCAACAAGCCAAGCAAACCATTGCCACTATGGATATTGGTTTATTAAAAACCATTGTAGCCTCTGCCCATGTAATGGGCGGTTGCGCTATGGGAGAAGATAAAACCCTATCGATGGTCAATAGTGAGGGGAGCTCCCATTATTTTGAAAACTTGTCAGTTATGGATGGCTCCATGTTTCCAACTAGTTTAGGTGCTAATCCGCAGCTATCGATTTACGCGATTGTGGCCCGAAATGCGACCTTATTGGCAGAGCGTTTAAAGCCGTCAGTTAAGGTTTAATGCTATATGATTTTGTTAGTCTGCAGCGGTATTAAATTGCGTGTAAATTTTTAAAATCATCATGGTTAATCCCGAATAATGATAAGTAGTTATCGGTATTTTCATTTTCGCAATGCTGATTCGCTTTAATCTCTGGGGTAACAGTGTTGAGTTTTGTTAGTAGCATTTGCTGGGATTTACGTTCCAGCATTAACTCAATGTCGAGCATCTGCTGATATTCATTAGCTTTAATATGCTCTTTCGCTAAACGGCGCAAGGTGCGATAAGGGTTAACGACCTTGGTGTCCCAATCGTTTATGGTAGCCGCTAACGCTTGCCATTGGACTAAGGGCAGTAGATAGCCTTTTTTATCAAGGTATTGCGCCAGTAGCAGCATGTTAACATTCACTTGGTAAGCATCCTGAAGGCTGATGTAGCGCTTAGGTTCAATAGCGTATTGGCTTTCACATTCTCGCCATAGTAATGAATTAAACTGCTGCACTGATCCTATCCCTTGTTATCTGCATTATGAATTAACCGATACCAAACTCTTGTTCGATGATTTCAATTTCTTCTTGTAGCTCAAACCAGTTCATTTCACTTTCGTCCATTGATTGGGTGAGCGTGGTTCTTTCATTGAGTACTTTGGTCATTTTAGCTTTATTTTCAGCTTCATAAAGTGAACCATCAGCTAACTCTATTTCTAATTCTGCTAATCTGGCAGTGATTTTTTGTTGCTCAGTTTCTAACTTTATTTGTTTTTTACGCAGTGGCGATACTTTTTGTCTTAGCTCTGCTTCAATGCGTTTTTGCTGCTTTTTATCAATACTTGGAGTTGCCGAGCTATCTTTGCTGCTATTGGACTGAGCCGCTTTAGCCGCATCTAATAACCATTGATGATAGTCATCTAAATCACCTTGGAATGGTTTAACAGCGCCTTGGTCTACTAAGTAGTAATCGCTACAGCTTAAACGTAAAAGATGTCGATCATGTGACACAATCACCATCGCACCTTCAAATGTTTGCAGCGCCATGGTCAATGCGTGACGCATTTCTAAATCCAAGTGGTTGGTGGGCTCATCGAGTAACAGTACGTTAGGACGCTGCCAAACTAATAGCGCCAACACTAAGCGCGCTTTTTCGCCACCAGAGAACGGTCTAACGGGGGCAAGTGCCATATCGCCATTAAAACCAAAACCGCCGAGAAAGTTTCTAAGTTCTAGCTCTTTTGCGTTAGGCGCTAATCGCACCATGTGCTGTAACGGGGTATCATCAAGACTTAAAAATTCAATTTGATGCTGAGCAAAATAACCAATATTCATTCCTGGATTAGGTTGGTATCTACCCGTTTTGGGTTGTAATTGACCCGATAGCAACTTAATTAAGGTTGATTTACCCGCGCCATTTCGGCCCAGCAAGCCAATACGTGCACCTGGTACTAAGTTAAGCTCCACTTCGCTAAGGATGGTTTTATCATCATAGCCAATAGAGACTTTCTCCATAGTCACTAATGGGTTAGGCAAGGCTTCAGGCTCACGAAATGCCATGTGAAATGGGCTGTCTGCATGGGATGGCAGTAAGTTAGCCATTTTCTCCAGCGCTTTTAAGCGGCTTTGGGCTTGTTTAGCTTTACTGGCTTTGTAGCGGAAGCGGTCAACAAAGCTCTGCATATGTGCCCGTTCTTTTTGTTGACGCTCATAGGCCACTTGCTGCTGCGCCATACGTTCGGCGCGGATCCGCTCAAAGGAGCTGTAGTTGCCTTTGTAGTAATTAAGCTTAGTATGTTCAACGTGAACAATTTCATCCACGATACCATCAATAAAATCGCGGTCATGGCTGATTAAGATCAGGGTACCTTGATAGGCCTTAATCCAGCCTTCTAGCCAGTACATGGTGTCTAAATCTAAATGGTTGGTGGGCTCATCCAGCAGCAGTAAGTCTGAGCGGCACAACAGTGCTTGAGCAAGGTTGAGTCGCATTCGCCAACCACCTGAAAAGCTCTTTACAGGATTGCTTTGCTCCGCTTCGCTAAAGCCTAGGCCTGCCAACAATGAGCCGGCGCGAGATTTAATCGCATAGCCGCCAATCGCATCAATTTTACCGTGGATGAGGGCAATTTTATGGCCGTCATCTTCATCTTGAGCTTTGTTTAATTGAACTTCAAGCTCTCGAAATTCACTATCACCATCAAGCACATATTCCAGTGCAGACACCTCTAGCGCAGGCGTTTCTTGGGCTACAGTGGCTATTTGCCAACCAGCAGGAAGGCTAAACTCACCCTTATCAAGTTGTAACTGTCCCAAAATCAACGCTAACAGGGTTGATTTTCCGGTTCCATTGGCCCCGACCAGTCCCACTTTATGGCCCGGGTAAACGGTAAGGTTGGCATCATCGAGTAAGGTTTTAGTTCCGCGAATGAGCTGAGCTTGGCTGATGTTGATCATGAATAGCAACTTGATTGGAGTGAATACGTAAAGTGCAGCGATAATAACGTATCCTAATGCTGAATGACATTTTATTTCTGTGAAATAGTGAGACGCTTTGGCTGAAATCATGGCAAAATAGCGTCACAGGAATTGCACAATTACATTAGAAAAATAACAACATTATGCCAAAAATTAAAAAGCGCTTCGTTGCAGGAGCAAAGTGTCCTAAATGTCACGCCCAAGACAGTATCGTATTATTCAAAGAAAATGGTATTGAAACTGTGGAATGTACTGATTGTGATTACCGAGAGCAACAAACGGAAGCTAAAGTGGCTGAAAAAGCCAATGGCAATATGATCGGAGTATTTAAGCCAGATTAGCGGCTGGAGTAACTGGCTTTGCTTCTCAAGAATATTGAGTTTGGCCTAGTGTTTAAGTTGATACTGGCTGTTTAAGTTGAGGCTAGCTGGTGAGGTCGATAATCAGTACTTAGCTAAAATGAAAGCGACTAAAAATCACTTTTAGTCGCGGCTAGCCTTCTTTTTGTGCCAGTGATGTTGGCGCATCACTTTCTTCGATGATTTTCTTTTTATGATCAGTTAATACGATGATAACTTGACGATTATTGCTCATAAGCTCGTCAAAGCGTGAATTGATTTCTTTCAAATCTTTAATGTAATCAGGGTCATCTTTTTCTTTTTTATGCCAATAGCGATTACGATCAAGTTTTTGGATTTCACTGGCGCGCAGAATTTCGAAGTAGCTGTTTTCTTGCTTCAATCGATACACTTCACTATCAAGCAGCTGAATTAACTTCTCTTTTGAAATGGTTTTTTTCTTCAGTAGGGCTTTGAGCGGGTCTTCTTTAAGGACAACTTTATCAGAGTCGATTTCGGTAGTGATCCCTAATTGAAATTCGATTTTGTGCTGACGATACTCTTTCGGGCAGACAGTTTGACTAAAGACGACGCGTTCATCTTTCATGCACTTATAAATGCCATTGGCTGATGCGATAGGGCTTGCAATCAACGCTAGCAAAATGAATGTTTGTAATAGTCTACTTGGCATGCGGCCACAGATCCTTTTGTCTAACCGATATCGTATCAACTTAGGTGTTGGGTTTATATCAGAAGGTTACCGCTTGGAGGCTCAATATCCATTGAGTTCCGCTAGTTGTTAATTATTATAGTCGGTTATTGCTGTAATGCTTTAGCATACTTTTTAACTATGGCTTAATTTTGGTGAGAATGCCAGTTTTTTGACGCTGGTTTTATAATGTAATAGTAAAAAATCACTATAAATTTGTAATACTTAGTGGACAGTGGGTTAAGTCTTACACTGTCAATGGCGAATGGCTTAACGACTAAAAGTAAGGTTATTGATTCGGTGAGGTTTTCGCCAAAATTCAGTAATAAGTATTACAAAGTGATGATATGTTTCTGATTTAGCAATTACGATCGTAAGGCTTAGTGAATCCTCTTCTAAGTATTACTATCGAACAAGCCAACTAGCGAATGACTTAACGGCTAAAACTCAGGTTGTCGATTAGGCGAATATTGGCTAAAAAGGGCAGTAAAGCGAATTTCAAAATAACTATCTATTTGGATTAAAAATCATAATCATAATCAGAGTCAGCAATTAGACTAGTAAGACTTAGTGAATTCTCTTCTAAGTCTTACTAACGAACAAGCCAATGGTTTAACGACTAAAAGTTAGATTGTCGATTAGGCGAGTATTGCCCAGATAGGCCGCGACAAGTATAACAAAATGGTTATCTTCAGCTGTCACTGGGGCTAAAGTCGCTGCGTTTCTTACCGCTAAAAAGTCCATTTTAAAACCTGCATCAATGAGCTGTTGTTTAGCTACTTCAATGGCTAGCTCAATGGTTTCTCCAGCGGTCACTTGAGCGGCAACATAATCCATTACCTTCTTTATGCTTGTGGCTTGGATTTTTTGCTGGGCAGATAAATAGCCATTTCTAGAGCTCATAGCGAGCCCTGATGCTTCTCGAACAGTGTCGATGCCGATGATGTCGATAGGCAGAGATAAGTCTTCAACCATGGCGGTGATGACCATCAACTGTTGATAATCTTTACGACCAAATAGGGCGATATCCGCTTGAACAATATTAAATAGTTTACAAACTATGGTTGCCACACCGCGGAAGTGTCCGGGACGACTGGCGCCGCAAAACTCTTCGCCTATTTTAGGTACTTCAACAAAGGTCTGATTCTCTAAGCCTTTAGGGTAAATAATCTCTGGTGTCGGTGTGAATAGTAGCTCTGCACCCGCATTAATCAGTGCATTCTGATCATCTGCTAGGGTGCGCGGATAAGCTGCTAAATCTTCATGTTGTCCAAACTGCATTGGATTAACAAAAATAGACACCACCACATGATCGGCTCTTTTAAGCGCTTCAGTAACTAATCTAATGTGACCTTGGTGTAAATTGCCCATGGTTGGCACAAACGCAACGGTTTCACCTTGCATATGCCATTGCTTTACTTGCTTTCTAATCTCAGCAATATTCGCGGTGGTGATCATCATTTTTACCTAAACTATTTATCCAAAATATCTATCGATTTAATTAATTGGTTCACTATTAA